>JAYTWP010000022.1:0-2665 GCA_043743395.1 Actinomycetota bacterium
GAAATCCTCCAAGAGCGGCAGGAACCGATCGGCGTCGCGCCAAGGCAGGAAGTGCCCGGCGCCTTCGAGGATTTCGAGTCGTGCGTCGGGGATGGCCTCGGCGGTCCGGTAGGCGTGCGCAACCGGGATGATTCGGTCTCGATCGCCCCACACGATCATCGTTGGGAGTGCTTCAGCGAGGTAGAGCCGATCGTGGGCACTGATCCGCTGGCCGCCGATGTCGATCACGGCTCGAACGGTATGGACGAACGCTTGTTGGCCGTGTCGATCGGTCAGCGACGTGTAGCTTCGCCAGACCTCGCTGAGGCTCGTGCTGGGCTGCCAGCCCAAACGTCGAATCTGTTTGGCAGGCCATTCGCTCGTTTCGCGAATCCGCCGGTGGAGCAGAACGGGGAGCACGTACTCGGCGCCAGGCAGCGTCACTGCCTTAAGCAAGGCGCTCACCTCCTTGCCGAGTCCACCAGAAGCCACCAGCACGAGCCGCTGCACGCGCTCGGGAAACTGGTACGCGAACTGCATGGCAACGCCGCCACCGAGCGAGTGGCCGATGACCGTGCCCCACTCTTGGTCGAGCACCGTCAGTAGATCGCGCACGCCACTCGCATACGCGCCAAGCGAGTAGTCGCCACGGGGTTTGGCCGATTGCCCGTGGCCGAGCAGGTCTGGGGCAATCACGGTGTAGCGCTCGGCCAGTGCAGGCATGACCTCACGCCACGTCGTTGAGCTTCCGGCAATTCCGTGGATGAGTACGACCGTTGGTCCCTCGCCGGCCATGCGGTAACTGACATCGTGTCCGTGAATCCGAACCGTACGCAGCCGAAATGGTTTGCTAGCCATGTTGCCTGTCATCGCGCCTCCGACACCGGTGCCCGCCAGTGCGGGAACCTTCTCTTCGTCGTCTCCTTCTTACGCTATTGCCGAGCTTCGCAGACCCAACGCCTGGTGATGAGACGGCGCGTGACGGCGCACGGCGCAACCATTGCGCAGGTGTCACAGATCGCGTTCGACGACCACATCCGCTTCGTGGAAATCACCAGGCCCTCTGTCGCTTCACTCCCGGCCGCAGTCCGGCCGCAGTGAGGAGCGAGTGGATCAAGCCGCGCTCACTCCGCTCGAATCGAGCGGTTCTCGGCCTGGCCGTCCTCATCGGCGTGCTGCTCTCGTGGGCGGTGGTGGGCAGGGCACGGAGTCGGTCCAGATGCCGTCGGTCCAGATGCCGTCGGTCCAGATGCCGCTGCCAGTTCGCATACGCTTGAGATTCGCATGGTGCACCTTGAACCGCCGCCGTCGATGACCGAGACCGAACTGCTCGCGCTGGTCGGTCATTCTTTTGCCGGGGGTCGATACCGAATCGAACACTGGGAGAACTGGCTGCTCACGGATTGCACCGGACGGGCGCCAATGCCGGACAACCTTGTCCACCCGGTCGTGCTGTTCCACGTTCCGATCCTGGGTGCTGGTACGTCGATCACCGAGTTGTTCGCGCTCGGCCGCGCCAGCGGTGCCGGCTCGGTTGGTTTGGAGAGCTACGACTGGGAGTACGTGTTGCCGCTGCTCGAAGACATCGAATATCGGATGGAAGGTGGCATCGTGGCCGCCGAGCGCACAACCACCGACGGCGGGACCATCGTCGACCGAGTGGCGTTCCAAGTCGAACTGTACGACGACCACGAAGCGCTGGCGGCTCGGGTGACAAACCGTTGGCAGTTCTTCAGGATGGCATGATGGTCGAGGTCGGTACTCAGATTCCCGACTGGACGATGGATCCCGTCGACCCGGCACGCATGAAAACGATGGCGGCGATTCTGCGTGACCCCTATTCGTTGCATTGGGACCGCGCCGGCAACGAAGCCCTCGGCCTCAAGGGCCGTGTCATCAACCAAGGTCCGCTCAACCTCAGCTACATCGTCAACATGTTGTTGGACTGGGCCGGCCCATCGAGCATCCGTCGGCTCACGGTGTCGTTCGGGCGTCCGGTGCTCGACGGTGATCGCGTCACTGCAGGCGGCCGGGTCGATTCGGTCAACGACGAGAACGGCGAGCGTCGGGCGACGTGCGCTGTGTGGCTCAAACGCGACGACGAAGTGGTCGTGAGCGGTACGGCGGTCGTTGCCGTCACTTCAGCCAGCGTCGACTCCTGATTAACTCTCGGCCGCCTCTATAAGCGCGAGTCTGGTGTCCGTCACGGTGAGCCACCTGACGGTCGGCAAGTCCTACACATGCACGGTCGCGACACACACTGCGGCGGGAGCGATTGCATCGTCGCGGTCAACAAGCCTGTTCGTCGCGAGGCTCTCGGTCTCGGTGACCAAGATCGGGCCAGTTGCCGGTGCTGTCGGAGGCGGTACAAAGGTGACGATTGCGGGCAAACGATTGCAGCGTGTCACCGAGGTGCTCTTCGGGGCTGTTCCCGCAGCCAGCTTCACGGTCAACGACAAGGGAACATCGATCGCAGCAATCGCTCCAGCACATGCTGCTGGAACTGTGCATGTGATCGTGCTCAGCCTTGAAGGAGTCAGCCTTACTTCCAGCTCGGACCTGTACACATTCTCGGGACCGACCGTGAAGAAGATCTCCTCCCCGCGATCAGCAAGGTGAACCCCCCATCAGGTCCCCGTGAAGGCGGCAACACGGTGGCGATCAGGGGTAAGAACTTCCAAGGCGC
>JAYTWP010000023.1:0-3465 GCA_043743395.1 Actinomycetota bacterium
GTCGAAGTCGGTGGAGACGGTGACGAAACCCGTGGGTAGGTCCGGCGCATCGAAGGTGGCGGCATCTGCTGTGTAGATGGCAACGGGGTATTCAGGCTCCCAGGGCTGCAGCGCGAAGGGCATCTCCAGGACATCCGGGAGACCGGTGGCATCGATGACTTCGCCGCGGATGACACGCTCGTGCGCAATGAAGGCCGCACGCGGTCCGCTTGGTAGCAGCGACGCCAGCGACGCCCACGTGTGTGTCTGCGCGATGACCTCGGTGAGTGGGCCGATACTGAAGCGTCCAGTTTCTTCATCAAGAACCTTCGCCGCCCACTCCGGCGGCGCCAGCAATGCAAGGCGATACTCCGCCAACGTTGCGGCGGGCCACAACTGGCGGCCGGTGGATACCGCCCATCGGGCGCGATCGCGGAGATGGAGTAGCCCCTCCCAATCGGCCGACGCACCGCGCGCGTCAACAAGGCGGATGAGACCATCGAGGTCTGCAGCGGTGATGAGCGCGTCAAGCGCTTCGTCGATGCCGTTTACACCAGTGGCCATGGGTACCGGCGCCCACTTTCATCGATGGGAAACTCGCCTTGTTGCAGTAGCCAATCGGCTCGCTCTTGGATTGCCTCGATCTCCTCGTCGCGAAGCAATGCCGCGATCTCGAGGGGCACCGCGTCGATCAATCGTTGCAACGGCGCGATTGTGTCGGCTGGCAGGCTTTCGCCTCCGAATTCCCAGATCACGGTACGCAGTTTGAAGTCTTGTGCAAAGCACAACCCGTGATCGATGCCCCATACCCGTTCGTCGTGGCCGAGGAGGCAGTGACCGCTCTTGCGATCGGTGTTGTTGGCGACGATGTCGAGCACGGCCATCAGACGAAGTTGATCGTGGAGATCGGAGCGCTTTTCGAAGATGGTGAAGTAGTGCTCTTGATGGTCAGCATCCACGAACCACTGCAACGAGCCCTCGCCGAGCGGGCCATCGCGGATGACGGTGGGTGGTACGACGCCGAACCCCATTGCCTCACTGAGTAAGTATGCGGCCAACTCGCGGCGGTGCAGGCCCGGCTCGAAATCCCACAACGGACGCTCGCCACGAAGTGGTTTGTAGATGGCCTGTCCGCTTAGTTCGGCGCCGACGAGGTTGACGAGGAACGTGGCGTTGCTGCTCCACGGCATCCGGCCAACAATCTCGACCTCGCTCGAGAGCAGCCGATCGAGTGTCAGTTCATCTTGGGGCATGGGTGTCCGTCGGGGTTCATCGGACGGCCGCAGAATGTGCATGGAGGTCGTCCCGCAGCCACCACCATTTCAGTGTGCTCACAGAACGCAAGTGCTTGGCCGCGCTGCAGTAAAAGGCGCACCTGGCCGCGGTCCTCGAACGCTTCTTCATCGGGTTCGCCGTTTTCGTCAACGGCGATGACTTCTTCGAGTTGCACGAGTAGGCGATCGTTCTCGCGGTCGTAGCCGAGGCCGATCGGGCCGAGCACGAACGAGGTCTCCACCGGTTCCTGCAACTCGAACGTCGTCGGCATCGGCTTCTCAGATGGTGGCGGAAGGTCGTTCATCGTCTTGCGAAGAAAATCGGCGATCGCAGCAGCTTGCTGCTTCTCGCACTTCACCGTGACCCGCGTGTCGCCGTGACGAACCTGGAGGTAGAACACGCGCTGGCCCGGCAGCCCGCGCGCTGCGGTGGTGAAGGCATCCACGTCGTCAAATTGAAAAAAGACACCCATCATCCGCGCCTTAGGAGGGCCGTAGCTCGCGCAGCGAGCCGCCCGTGGAGTTGACGGTGAGCACGACGGGGCCGCCTGGAGAATATGCGACAGCGCTGATCGAGCACGTGGAAATGACAATGCGCTGGAAGAGATCGATGTGAGTACCCATCGCATGCGCGACTGCGGCCTTGATGGGGTCGGCATGAGAGACACACACGATGACGCCGCCTGGATGTGCGGCGCGCAGCGCATCGAGGGTGTTCACCATGCGGGTCTGCATCTCGAGGAAGCTCTCGCCGTTGGGGAAACGGAACGTGGAAGGTGACCGTTGCACGGTGGTCCACTCGGGCAGCTTCATCAGTTCCTTGAGCTCGGCGCCGGTCCAATCGCCGAAGTCGCACTCAAGCAGACCTTTGTCCACCCGAACCTTTTGGCCGAGGGCCTTGCCGATGGGTGCTGCTGTTTCGCGTGCACGCTCGAGTGGCGACGCGTAGATGGCATCGACCTTGGTCAACTCGGCAATGCGCTGTGCGGCAACTGCGGCTTGGGCCCTACCGGTCTCGGCGAGATGAAGTCCGCGAGCGCGACCCGGCAACAACTTGCCCGTGGTGGGCGTCTGTCCGTGGCGCACCAGGATGATGAGTGTTGGCGGCGGACCGGCGGGTGGCTTCTTCGGCATGTACACGCCAATTTAGCTGCGCTACGGCGAATACGGCCCTACTGTCGGCGGGATGACACACGCAGTGAGCGACGAATCCCAGCAGCTCGCTCTGTTGCAGACCGAGGTCATCGAATGCCGGGCGTGTCCGCGGCTGGTGGATTGGCGCGAACAAGTAGCCGCCGAAAAGCGCGCGGCCTACCGAGATGACGTCTACTGGGGTCGCGCAATTCCGGGGTTCGGCGACTCTTCTGCGGCAATTGTGGTCCTCGGTCTGGCGCCGGCAGCGCACGGGGCGAACCGCACCGGCCGAGTGTTCACTGGTGACCGCAGCGGCGACTGGCTCTTCCGGGCGATGTTCAAAGCCGGGCTTGCCAACCAGGCGTCGTCTCAACATCTCGACGATGGGTTGACACTCACCAATGCATGGGTCACGGCCGCCGTGAAGTGCGCTCCTCCGGGCAACAAGCCCGAGCCGAATGAACGTGACGCCTGCCGACCCTTTCTGCAACGCGAATTCGCGCTGTTGACCCGAGCCACGGTGGTGGTGTGTCTCGGATCGTTTGCGTACGAAGCCGCCTGTGTCGAGTTCGGGGTGAAGCCCCGCCCCAAGTTCGCGCACCTTGCTGAAGTAGAAACGGCCAACGGCCTCACGTTGTTGTGCTCGTTCCACCCGAGTCAGCAGAACACCTTTACGGGCAGACTCACCGAAGCAATGCTGGACGCGGTGTTCACTCGCGCTGTTCAACTCACGCGCTAGCGGTACCCGTGCCGCCCCCGGTCAACGTGCGAGCGCTGAGCTCAACGCTTGGGCAGCGAGGGCGTGTGCGGCCTTCGCGTCGTCGACGAACTCAGGCATGCTGAAAAATCCGTGGAACATGCCACTGAAGCGAACGTGGGTCGTCGCCACGCCGAGTGTGGCGAGTCGTTGGGCATATTGATCGCCCTCGTCGCGCAGTGGATCGAATTCGGCAGTGATCACGAGTGCCGGCGGCGTGGCACGAAGTGTGACGTCGTCGGCAAGCAATGGTGAGACACGTGGATCGTCGGGTGAGCCTTCGCCACCGGACAGGTAGTGGTCGATGAACCAGCCCATCGC
>JAYTWP010000024.1:0-18330 GCA_043743395.1 Actinomycetota bacterium
AGTCGCACTGCTTGGCCCGAGCATGATGTCGCGTCGGGCTGCAGTGTGGCCGCCGCCAAGGACACATTGAGATCGGGGGTCCGAGTGACCACGCCATGACGGGCCGCGTCTTGCACCAGCGAATGTGGCGACCAGAAACCCATCGGCTGTGCATTCAGCAATGCCGCGCAGAACACTGCCGGTTCATGGAACTTGATCCATGACGACGCATACACCAGATACGCGAATGACACTGAGTGCGATTCGGGGAATCCGTAGTTGGCGAAAGCCGACATCTTGACGAACAACTGCTCGGCAACATCGCCGACGATGCCGCGCTCTGCCATGCCGGCGAACAGCCGCTCGCGCAGTTTCTCCATACGCGCCTTCGAGCGCTTCGAGCCCATGGCCTGTCGGAGTTGATCGGCCTCACTCGGTGTGAAACCAGCGACATCGATGGCCATCTGCATGAGCTGTTCTTGGAACAACGGCACACCCAAGGTCTTACCCAAGCTGTTCTCGAGCAACGGATGCAAGTACGTGATGGGCTCTTGACCATTACGACGACGGATATAGGGATGCACCGACCCGCCTTGGATAGGCCCGGGACGGATGAGCGCGACCTCGACGACGAGGTCGTAAAAGCGGCGCGGCTTGAGCCGCGGCAACGTGGCCATCTGGGCCCGACTCTCGATTTGGAACACACCCACCGTGTCGGCCCGACAGAGCATGGCGTAGACATCGTCTTCTTGCGGGATCGTGGCGAGATCGACCTCGTAACCCTGATGCTCGCGGATGAGATCGACTGCATAGTGCAGTGCGCTGAGCATGCCGAGACCGAGCAGATCGAACTTCACCAATCCAGCGGCGGCGCAGTCGTCTTTGTCCCATTGCAACACACTGCGGTTTTCCATACGACCCCACTCGACCGGGCAGACCTCGATGACCGGTCGATCGCAGATGACCATGCCGCCGGAATGAATACCGAGATGGCGCGGTGCGTCTTCGACCTCGGCCGCGAGTTCGAGCACAGCTGGCGGGATGCTTTGATCGGGCAGGGCTGCCGTGCTGGCAACGCCACCCCACCCATCGACCTGTTTGCTCCACGCGTCTTGTTGGCCAGTCGCGTAACCCAACGCCTTGGCCATGTCGCGCACGGCCGAACGCGCCCGGTACGTGATGACGTTGGCGACCTGCGCTGCATGGTGACGGCCGTGGCGTTGATACACGTACTGGATGACTTCTTCACGGCGATCGCTCTCGATATCGATGTCGATGTCAGGTGGGCCATCGCGCTCGGGCGAAAGAAATCGCTCGAACAGCAGACCCAATGACACGGCATCGGCCTTGGTGATGCCGAGTGCATAACACGCAGCACTGTTGGCCGCGCTGCCGCGGCCTTGACAGTAGATATTGGCCTGTTCGCAGAACTGCACAATGTCCCAGACGACGAGGAAGTACCCAGGAAAATTGAGGAGTTCGATGACCTCGAGTTCGTGATCGATGGTGCGCCACGCCCGCGCCCTGACAGAGAGATCTTCACCGGCCTGCGGCCGTTCTCCGTAGCGACGACGTGCGCCAGCCTCGACCAACTCGCGGAGATACTGCATCTCGGTGAGTTGCTCACCGGTCGCATTGGTGGGACACGGGAACGGGGGCAGATTGGGTGTCACCAACGACAGATCGAACGCGGCGGCACGTCCCACGGAGGCAGCGGCGTCGACCACACCCGGGTATCGGGCGAAACGACGCGCCTGTTCGGTGCCGCTGCGCAGATGTGCCGTGGCGCCTGCGGGCAACCACGGATTCATCTCTTCGAGACTGCGCCGGGCGCGTACGGCCGACAGCGCCGTGGCCAACCGGCGTTGCTTCGGCGTTGCGTAATGCACGTCGTTGGTGGCGACGCATGACACGTCGTGGCGCGCCGCGAGTTCGGCCAATGCATCGTTGCGTGCCGAGTCGAGCGGATCGCCGTGATCCCAGAGTTCGACCACCACACGCTCTCTCCCAAAGAGACTGATCAGCCGTTGCAGCTCTCGTGCAGCCGCCGCCGGACCGTCACGCACCAACGCCGCCGGCACCACGCCATAGCGGCATCCGGTGAGTACCCACCAGTGATCGCGGCCGACCTCGGCGAGCTGCCCCAACACGAACCGTGGCGCACCCTTTTCTCCGGCGAGTTGGCCGAGGCTGAGCGCACGAGCGAGCCGCGCATAGCCGGTGGGGCCATCGGCCAAGAGAACAACATGCTCACCCGCTGGATCGGGAAGGCCCGGTTCGAACCGTGTGATGTCGAGGGTGACCTCGGCACCGAACACCGTGGGGAGTCCGACCGCGCGAGCCGCCTCAGCGAAACGCACCACGCCGTACAGACCGTTCTGATCGGTGAGCGCAAGCGCTTCGAGACCAAGACGTGCCGCCTCTTCGGCCAACTGCTCGGGGTGAGACGCGCCACTGAGGAACGAGAAGTTGGATTGACAGTGCAGCTCGGCATAGGGCCTGGTCGTGGCAGACGTACCGGCACCAGCACTGTTCGAACGACGTATGTCGGTTTCGAATGGTTGGCGTTTACGGGTCCATGCCGGACCATCGCCGCCGGCATTCCAACTGGGGCTGCCGGCCGCGCGCCCGTCAGGCCGGCGGACACCGTCGGATAACGTTTGCTCCAGTTCGCGCCACGGCATCGCCGGATTGTTGAACCCCATAGAGCTTGGCAGTGTATCGAACAGATGTTCGCTGCACCAGAGGAAGTCGTGGCACCGCGACCAGCTACGTGAAATAGCCGTTCACATCGATGATGATGGCAGTCGCAAGGTTGCTCAACAGATCGAGCGCTCCCCCAGCCGACAACTTCAGCACGGTGCCATTCGCAACCGGTTGCAGTGGTTGATAGTTGAGGCTCGAGGTGTTGGGCCAGACAGTGCCCGACGGGTACGCAGTCACGAACCCCGCACCGGTTTCGTCGGCCGCAGTGAGGTTGATCGACACCGCTGATGCGCCCGTTGGCACGACGGGCGACGGCGCGCCAAGACCCGCGAGAGTGACACTGCGCACGACATTGCCGACCAACGCAGACTCAGGCGGGTTGCGGCTGTCATACGCTCGGCCGGTGACGATGGGGATGAACAACCCTGATGACGATATCGGTGCGGTCGAATCCGTTACATAGCCGGTGACATCGACCACGACGTGCGCGGCGTTGCTCGTGAAAATGCTGACAGTGCCATCGGCGCCCAGCGGCACGATCACCGAGTTCGCAGAATCGACGGCGGACGTGTAGTTGACGGTTGATGACGAAGGCACAGAGCCCGAGGGTTCAGCACGCAAATAACCGCCGCCGATCGCTTCCGTGGCAGTGACGTTGAGCACGAGCGCGGCGACACCCGTGAGCGGCACATCAGATGCGGCCGGAACGCGCACCGACTCACCGAATGGTTGGTGCGCGATCCACCCAGCTGGCAGGAGCGTAGAGGTGCGCGTATCCAGCACACGTTGCGGAATGATCGGGACGATACGTCCAGCGCCAACAGCGCCGGTGGCCGGCTTGAAGTAGCCAAGCACGTCCACGATCATGTGGCCGCCCGGCACCGAGTAAATGGATATCTTGCCATCCACCCCAAGCGGCACGATCGCGAAATTCGGTCGCGGGGCCTCGGGCACGGAAACGTTCAACGTGGACGACGATCCGAACGCGCCGCGCAAGTAAGGCACCGCCTGGATGTATCCGTTCACAGGCGCCTCCGCCGAGGTGATGTTGACCGCTACCGCGGTTGCATCGTGGTCGACGAGACCGACACCTGCAAACGCGAGATCGATGATGTCGTACGGACGGTGTGCACCAATCAACGCGGCCGGACCGACCGCACTCGAAGGCCGGGTGTCGAGCACACGCGTGGGCAACAGCGGAATATAGATGGACTGCGCTGGTGCGGGAGGCGGCGGCGGCACGGCCGGCAACTGCACTTGGCCGTCGCCGTAGGTGTTGTCGGCACCGTCGAGCGGCGCCAGGTTTCCTTGCGCAACATTACGGTCAAAGGTGAAGTGTCGCACGGCCGCAGCAAGAGGCGGTCCGGCTGTGGCGATGCCGGCATCGAGAAGCAGGGCGGCCAAGCCAGCAACCGTGGGCGATGCCGCCGAGGTGCCGTTGAAGCATGGCGGGTTGACGCCGGGGCGATAGATCGTGCTCGCAATGCACGACGGTGCTGTGACGTCGGGCTTGATCCGCCCGTCGTTGGTGGGTCCCCGCGACGAGTACTCGGCAATCGCCTCACCACTACTCGGATTTACACGCCCGATTGCTGGATCGATCGCGCCGACCGCGACCAACATCGGACTGCGTGAATCGGCAATCGGCTTGGCCGCCGAGTAGGCAGCCTGTGCCCGCCCGCGCTCGATGAGACCAGACCCCAGCGCCAACTCCATCACGTCCGGGTCGCCGACGGTGGGGGTCTTCGGCTTCCTTTTGATTCGGATGTAGCTGATCCCGTGCTCCGAGCCAAACGAGTTCGATGGGCACAAGATGCCGTTCGCGTCCTCGAGGGGAGGCGCACCACCCGCCTGATTGTTGTCGGCGACAGCGAACAGTTGTAGGTCCGGTGGGTTGTAATTCTCGTCCGCGATGGTGATGGCCGGGTTCGCTGGGCTGGGAATGCGATGGTCCACATCGGGATCGGTGAGCGGTTCGTATGCCTCGAAGACGTAATCCGTGCGTTGGTTTGCGGGCACGTTCCAATCGCTCCAACGGACGCCGTCCAACAAGGTGAAACAACCACCGTTCACGCGGAGATACGTGTCGAGCCCGAAGCCCTTGTCGAAATTGACATACCCGTCGTCTGCGGTGCCGCCATAGTTCAAGTCAACGGGAACCGACACGCGGACGTAGTCATCGACAGCGTCGTTTCCGACAGAGTTGAACCATGTGATGCCCAAGCTCGTCGCGTAGTCGACGACGCTGTCGAGTGGCCCGGAGCCATCGCCCGGACCGTCGAATGCAGCGCCGAGCGAGCGCGTCACGATCTGCACACCGTTCTGCGCGAACCAATCGATCGCGGCGCGAAGATCGCTCGCCGTGGACACGGTGGCGAGATACAACTCAGCCGCCGGTGCGATGTCCTTGACGACTTGCGCCACCGCGACACCGTGTTCGAAGCCCAAGCCGTTGATGACACCGGTTTGGAACACGGGGCTACAGACCGATATCGGGACTTCGAACGTGTCCTGACAGAACACGTGCGACGCGTCGGGAACCGGGCCTTCTTCGCCGACGTTCCACAACACCCGGTCGAAGTAGTCGATGATTCCAACCTTGACCGAGCCGTCGATACCTGCCGCCTGCCATGCCCGGGCGTTGGTGAGCGCAACGTTGGACCCAACAACGGTCCCGAACCCTGGGCCGAGTTCTGGTCGAATCACGGGATGCGCTGGCGGAAGGGTGACCGCGCGTGGCGCCTGAACGAAATCGACACCATCGGACAGCGCCAAAGCGTTGATGTTGCCGACAGGGACGCGCACTTGCACGATCTGATCGTCGACCGATCCGACGACAACGCCGCCGAGCTGTCGCACACGCGTGGCAATTGCTGCGGTGTGATGCGTGAGAACCTCGGCTGCGACCATACCGGGGCCACCATGGACACTCGTGCGAATTCGTTCGGCGGATGCGATCTGCTCACGCAAACGTTGATCGCCGATGGGATCGTGCGGGTCTGCCGGCGACCGCATCAGCAACGCGGGGTTCGGCACGGGTGACGCGTGCACCACAGCCGGCGCCACGGTTGGCGCGACGAATGCAGCCGCCAGCACGAACACGATTCCGTTCCGGAGCTTGGAACTCATGTGCGTGACTCGAATCGGGGACGCAATGAACGAAGCGCGCCCACCAATCCGATGTCGGCGAGTTCGATCGCCTCGGTCCAGCTGAACCAACGGGCATCGGGGCTTTCGCCGAGCGGCGGCGTGGGATCGAGGTCTGGGGCAAACATCAGATAACGCAGATCGAGGTGGGTGTGACCGCGTGGGCCGGGATGCACGTCGATGTGCACGAGCTCGGGTCCTGTCGGTGGGTGAGCGACATCAAGCCCGGTTTCTTCACAGGCCTCGCGAAGAGCACCATGCCACGGCAACTCGCCGGATTCGATGTGACCGCCTGGTTGCAGCCATATCTGTAGCCGCTTGTGAAGGTGCAACACGACGCCTCGGTCACCCACCACGATCGCCGAACCGGTGACGTGAACCGGGTCTGCGGTCTCGCTGAACGGATGCTCGAGTGCATCGAAATGGCCGATGAATTCCAGACGGGAACGAACCTCGCGTTCGTCGACGCCGACTCGATTGAACACCCCATTGCGAATCACCGTGCGCGCGTCAATGTGACCACCGTAGCGAGGCATCGTCGACATTGCAGCACGGCTTGGGCGCTGTCGCCGACACAGGTTCGACGAGACAGACGGCACACCAGATGGAGCTGAAGGTCCCGAACTTTGGGGCGACTGGACCGGGACACTGAAAGTGCGCTCTTGAGGAAGGAGCTGCAATGAGGCGATCGATTCGGGACCTCACTCCGGCGGAGGGTTCCATCTGTACTGAGCATCTGCGACCGCGCACGTCCGAGAGGTACCGCGCGTTGCGGACGGTGCTGCGTCATGTGCTCGCCGCAATTGCCCTGGCGGCCTTCATCGTCACCGTGGATCAGATTTCACAACATTCCGTCACCCCAGCAACCGTGACGGTCGGACCGGCAGCGATCACGATCGATCCGCCGACGACGACCACCGTCACCGCCACGGGTCTGCCGCCCTTTTTACCCCGCTGAACCTCTCGCACTAGACAACGCCGGACGAACGACGGCTGCGGTCGGCGAGTCGCTTCGCGTGCAGGTCCTGGCCGGTAAGGCAGAGTGGTTGGCCACTACCGAGCCGCAGGCTACGCCGGGCGGAAACACCCGCATCCTGTCCGGCAGGGTGCTCTATGCCGTCGGCGATAATCAGCCTTGGCAGCTCGTTGCTCGCGTCACGGGAGTCGATGGTCGCCTGCTTGTGCCTCAATGCGCCTCTGCGTATACGCAGATCCCTGGCGACACGAGCACCGTGATCACGGGCGACCCCGTCACCGCGAGCAGCACGGCAGTGATCGTGTGCAAGGGCACGCCGGGCCACTCTGGTGGCATCTTCGTCGCAGCACTCGAGCTTGAGGGTCAGGTGCGAGATGGCATCACCGTCACGGTCGAGCTCATCGTGGCGTCCAGCGCAGCGCGGTGACGATGGCGTTCTCTGCGGAGACCTCACAAACCCACTCCAGCTCACGCCACTTTGCGTCGATACATCGGGTGTCCGACAACGGAACAACGAGCCGATGCGCGATCCGCATCCACACACTGGCGGAACCCATTCATGACCGAGCCTGATGCGCATCGGAGACGACGAATCACGCTTCGACGTCTGATCGGGGCATCCGCGTTGGTGAGTGCAGGCGTGATCGTGATCGTCCATCCGGTCAGCTTCAGCAGCTCAACCAACGTGTTCGCGGATCGCGTCAGCACGGCCGAGGTCATTGTCCAGCCGATGTCGTTGACAATCTCGGCCCCGGTGTCCAGCGGCGCGCCAGTTGCGCCATTGCCATCTACGCCAACCCTTGCCTCCGGGAAGCACTCCGCCACCGCACCTCTGTCCGTGCACGTGCGCGTCCTGCCGGGCAAAGCCCAGTGGCTCGCCGACCCCAGCCCACAACTCGACGTTGGTTTCGGTGACAACGCCCGCATTCTGTCCGGCAAGGTCCTCTATGCGGTTGGTGACAATCACGCCTGGGCGCTGATTGCACACGTCACTGGAGCCGATGGTCGAGGCGCACAAACTCGCTGCAACGCGGCCGATTCGTCCCCAGTCGGCACCGAGAGCAACGTCTCGGCAGGCGTTCACACCACGATCAGCAGCGCCCCGATCGTGGTGTGTACAGGGCTGCAGGGTCACTCCGGTGGCGTCTTTGTGATCGCCCTCGACCTCGATGGCCAGCCATCGGGCGACATCACCGTCACGGTCGAGCTTGTCATTTGATCGAGATCCCCTCAAATGATTTGGGACCTTGGGCATTCACGTTCGGCACATTCTCCCGTCGGGAGCCTGGTCGCGGTCGATACGGTGGGCGTCGGCAAAGGAGATGCGATGCGGCGGCGATCGACCGTGCTCGGTGCAAGCCCCAGAGGGCTTCTACTCGCCAGCACCGGTGGCCGCGAAAAGTGGTTTGCAAAGTTCGTCAAGAATCCTTCTTTAGTCACGATGCCTTCGCGCCGATAGATCTGTGTCCAACCAGTCCGGAACCAAGTAATGCCTGACTGGGATCTCACTCTGGCGGAAGAAACACTCATGGCTGAACCCGATGCTCAACTAGCACCAAGAGTGCTGATTGCCGTTGGCGATCCCCTCTTGCGGCGCGTTGCGTCCACAGGTCTTCGTGACCGTGGGTTCTCGGTGAGCGCCACCAACGAGGAATCCGCTGCAATCGTGCTCGCCCGCTCCTTTGCACCCGATGTGATCCTTGTGGATCTCTTGCTGCATGGACCCACCGGTGGTTCGTTGTTCGACGCCCTGCGAGCATCTGCTGACTGCTACGTGGTGGGCCTCGCGCCTCCCGACTCCGAGGACTCCCGCATTCGCGCACTGCGTGCTGGCGCCGACGATGCCGTTTCGCTTCCGATCTCGGCTGACGAGCTCGCTGCTCGTTGTCAGGCGCTGCTGCGCCGCCCACGCCAACTGCATGCTCGCTGGGATCCCATGGCGGCCTCGATGGTGCGCATCGGGCCACTCCAGGTTGATCTCGGCCGCAAGGAACTTCGGGTCCGCAACCACGATGTCCCGGTGACCCGTATTGAGTTTGCACTCTTCGAGCAATTGTGCCGCAGGCCTTCAGAGGTGTGTTCGCGTGTGCATCTGCTCGAGCAAGTGTGGGGACCGAACTGGGTGGGCGATACGCACGTCGTTGATGTGCACTTGTCGAATCTGCGTCGCAAGTTGCAGCAGAACGCACCCGAATTGCGGTTCATTCACACCGTGCGTGGCATTGGCTTCCGGCTGAGCAACGACCTGCTCCGTGCCGAGCGTGATCGCCGCGACGACGATGCGATGAGCGCCACCGCCTGAACAGTTGCGTTTGGGTCACGAATACACCGCTGTCACCCACCACTGTTGCTGTTCGACAACGGCCAGGAGTGCCGTACCTTTGTTGGTCGTGAACTGAAACCGCGCCATCCGCCGATGTTGTTGGCTGTCCCACCAACGCTCGTCGAGCGGCCATGGCCCGGCCCACGCTGTGATGACCTCACGAGGACGACCCTGCACCGACAACGTCTCGGGCGTGGCGCTGAGCGCACCACGGCCGTTGACTCGCACCACATGACCGGTGCTGTCGAACACTTCTGCCGGGAGAGCATCGGGCATCACTGTTGCCGGAGATGGTGCCGGTAGCTGTCCGGGCCACGGCACATTGGTGATCATGAGCCGCTCGGTGGGCTCGGTGACATCGGCACTGTCGATGCACACCCAGGCATACGCGTCTGCGGGCTGACGGCCACCTCGCCATGCAGGAACGAACACCTGCTGCTCACCGACAAGGCCAGCGACCCGCGCAACGGCGCGTACCGCCCATTCGTCGGCTTCGGTACGGCCACCCCAGAATCCGAGTTGGCTGCCATCGTCAGCACACACCTGATCGGGGGTGAAACGCATGAGCACCACGCCGCCACTGAGCCCACCGGGCTGCTGGATCCAGCCGTCGAGTTGCCAACGCACCCGTTCGACAATGGCAGCAACACTGAGCCCATTGGGGCGATACCAGAGATGCTCACTGCGTTCGCCATACTCGGTTTCGGCCACCACGGCAAGGCGTAGGCAGACCCGGCCATCGGCTGCCAACAACGCATGCAACTGCTGAGCGAGTTGCTTGGCGGCGAAGACCAACGGGTCGAGCATGTGCACCGGGTCTTCGAAAGCTTGCGTCACGAAAAGCTCGGGCGGCGCCGCAGCGGTACCCGGTGGCCGATCGTCACCACCGCAAGCAATTCGATGCGCGAACGCACCTACCGGACCGAACCGGGCCAGCACATCGGGCCCCGGTAGGTCTGCGAGATCACCGAGCCGATGCAATCCGAGTCGGTGGAACAGGTCGACGAGTTCGGCTGTCACACCAGCGACCTCGAGCAACGTGGACACGGGCAGCGGTACCAGATATGCACGGGTCGGGGCGTCTCCTGCACCGACGATGACGGGCGCAGGGGATTTCTGGGCTGCGGATTGTCGAGCAGCAATACCTGCGGTGAATCGACCATCACCGATGCCAATACCGACATGCACATGAGGCACGGTTTCACGGACGAGTTGCACGACCCGTTGCGCCATTGCATTCTCGCCGCCGAAATAACGCGACGGGCCGCGGGTCAAAAAGGTGAGTGAACCCGGCTCAGTGGTTTCGAGGCGCGGCACCATCTGCGCCACGCTGCGCACGGCAGCCTCGAACTCGCGACCATCGCGGGCAGGGTCGTGGTCGATGATGCGCAGCGATGGACAGATTCGTTGGGCCTCACGTCGACGATGTCCTTGGCGCACACCAGCAGTTGCTGCAGCCGGCGTGCGCGCCATGACCCGATTTGCATGGAGCACGGCAACCGGCTCGAGTGGCGACGCACCGGCGGCAACCACCGGCCAATCGGGACACCACACCACAGCGAGCCGTGGTGATGAACGACCCCCATCCACAGACATCAGCCAGCCCGTTGGAGAGCCGCTGCATCAGATGTTGCTGCATCAGATGTTGCTGGCACAGGGACGTGCACGGCTTCGATGCCTCCGTCGAGACCCGGAAGCCACACCTCTGCCTGGCGCGGGCACCCCAAGCGGCGGCCGCTGACCGACAGTGTGAGTCGACGGCGCATGAGACGGCCCACGCCATCGCCTAATCCCTCCCATATGGCGCTTTGCACGCCGATCTCCACGTCACAGGCAAACCGGCCAGGGTCGCCGACCACGATGAGCACTGCGCCTCGAGACTGCAGACGAGCTTGCAGACGACGAGCAGTACCAGCGCGAAGATGAGGGCCGCTGCGGATAGCCACGAGATCGAACCCATCGATGAGCGCAGCGGTCATGTTTGCCCACGCGGTTTCATCGAGATGGGGCACCTCGGCAACCATGACCAGACGTTCGAGGGCAATGCCCACCTCATGAGCGGCACGCAAACCCAATGCGGGCAATCCCACCACGGCCAACCACGAACCTGCCGCAGATGCGCCCGCTACTGCGGCCAAGGCAACCGACATCGCGGCAATACCGTGGCACCCGATGATGCTGCCTCGGGCGAGGCCACCATCGGGCAACAGCGGCTCGAGCACCGGCGCAACAGGAAGGAGCCGGTCACGCGCATATGAGACTGGACTCACTGTGGTGATCAGTTGCGCCAAACGCTCTTGGCGAGCCAGTAATGAGCCGCGCTCCATCGAACCATCATAACGAACAGGTGTTCGATATGTCTAGTGGCTGTTGGCGGCGACGGGAGTGGCCGTGACGTCGAGCGCACCAAACGCACCAAACGCACCAAACGCATTGAGAACCGCCACGAACTGACGACCATCCTCAGCAAAATCGTGGGCGCCGAGCGCGAGTGCATGATCACGCCCGCTGATCGCCATTCCTCCGAGCACCACAGGAATGCGCGGTGCCACATCGCGCACTGCCGCAACGGCTGCTTGCGTCGCGTCGAGATGGTCTACGCAACTCACCGACATGCCCACCGCGACGACGTCGCCCGAGTTGAGCACGGCATGGGCCCAACTCGCTGTAGGGACGTCGGCCCCGAGATCGCCCACGTCCCAACCCGCATGACGGGCAAGGTCGGCAAGCATCGCGATCGGCAGCGAATGGCGTTCGCCGGGGGGAGCACCAACCACCACGACTCCACGGGTTCGACCACGACGCGCGAACCGGGGGGCCAGACGCCCGATGAGCCGCATCGCGATACCACTGGCGCGATGCTCGACGGACACGTCGAGTTCGCCACTCTCCCAGCGCGTTCCGATCGAGTTCATCGCCGGCGTCATCATGTCCAGATAGATCTCCTCGAGGCTGGCGCCAGACGCGAGTGCCGCCTCGATCACGCCCCAAGCACCTTGTGCATCGCCAGCGATCAAACGCTGTTCGAGGCGATCGGACCATGGTGCACGACGGCGTCCACCCTCGACCGCTGAAGTCGCACCTACCCGGGCGCGCACAATTGCGTTGGCGCGAAACACATCGACAGCGGCGAGCGCAACCCGCCACGTGCCACCGACCTTGACTGCATCCAACAGCCCCAGACGCACATAGCGATACGCCGTCATGTAGTGCACGCCGAGCACATCAGCTGCTTGATGCAACGTGAGTTCACCCTCGACCACAGATATCTCCCGATCCGAAACGAGTGCTCACGTTGTAGAACACATCCGTCTCGCTGAATCGGCAACAACGGTAGAACGCAACAGCACGCAATGCCCAACCGTGCATCACATTGGCGTCACGACATCCGTCTGCAGGATGGTCAGCCGGGGTGTGAGGCCTTCCACTTCGCCAACGCTGCACGGCTGCGTTCCAGGAGCGCAGCTGGCACGCGCTTTGCCGCCTCGCTCAGACCATCGCCTGCGTCGGCCGCGGCACTCACCGTCGGCGCGTCCGTGGATTCGGGTGCCGGCACGAGGTCCGCGAACGCTGGCGGGGTCATGCCTGGCTTCCAGTATTGATACATGTCGCGGATGAGAGCGAAGAGGCCATCAGAGGTGGAGCCCTTTTGCAGATCGACAGTGATCTGATTCATGTACAGATGCACGCCGGCAACCTGCCCCGTGGCAAACAGTCGACGAGCAAGTTCGGCAGCGGGCCGTGGACCAACCGCATCGAGCGTGGACCCGAACGTCTCGTGCCCCGATCCCGTGAGATTGCGATTGAGTTCGAACCGTGTCATTCCGGCAATGGTGCTCTTCTTCTCAATGACGCCGACGAGTTGACCCATGGGGGCACACGCTACTTGGCGTCGCGCGCCTCGACCTATCTCAGATATGGCGGAGGTCTCAGCTAGAGGCCGCGACCTCAACGCCACTACGTTGACATGCATGGCAGATATCTCCCTCGAAGAATTCAAGACGCAGGCCGAGGCATTCCTTGTCGCGAATGCTCCCCGCAAAGAAGCCGAGCAAAAGTTCGTGTGGGGCCAAGGCTCCGACAAGGTTGCGATGTTCGAAGAAAAGGATCGCAACGACGAACTCAACGATTTGCAGAAGGCATGCGATTGGCGCGCAAAGAAGTTCGATGCCGGCTACGGCTGGATCAGCGGCCCGAAGGCGTTCGGCGGCAGCGAGCTATCGAACGCATATCAGCGGGCGTTCGATTCGCTCGAGGGTCAATTCCACGTGCCCAACCAGAGCTACTTCACGATTGGCCTCGGCATGGTCGCTCCCACCATTGCCGTACACGCCAGCGAAACCGCCAAAGACCTCTACCTGAAGAAGATGTATCGCGGCGACATCGTTGGCTGCCAGTTGTTCAGCGAGCCCGGCGCTGGCTCTGACCTCGCCAGTCTGCAGACCAAAGCAGAACGCGATGGCGACGTGTGGGTCATCACTGGCCAAAAGGTGTGGACCAGCGGTGCTCACTACAGCGACATCGGCGAGATCATCGCCCGCACCGACCCGTTCCTGCCCAAGCACAAGGGTCTCACCGGTTTCATCGTCAACATGCGCGACCCAGCAGTGGAGATTCGGCCTCTGCGTCAGATGACGGGTGGTGCCAGCTTCAACGAAGTGTTCTTCAACGAACTGCGCGTGCCTGACGATCATCGTCTCGGCGACTTGAACAACGGCTGGAATGTCGCGCTGACAACGCTCATGAACGAGCGCGCCGCAATCGGCGCCGGTGGCGGCAGCGGAACAGGGCTGTACACGCGTGTCATCGAAATGACCCGTCACTACGGCCTCGCCGACGATCCGGTCACCCGTCAGATGCTGGCCAACTTGCTCATCCACAACAAGGTCTCGGGCTACAACAACCAGCGCGCAATGGACAAGATCAAGGCAGGCGCGTTGCCTGGACCAGAAATGAGCATGGCCAAGCTCTCCGGCACGATGAACATGCGTCGCCTCGGTGAGTTCGTGTCGCATGTGCTCGGCGCCAAGCTAGTGGCCGACAGCGGCGAGTGGGGTGCCTACGCATGGAGCCAACTGATTCTCGGCTCCCCCGGCGGGCGTATCGCCGGAGGCAGCGACGAAGTCATGCGGAATATCGTCGGCGAGCGCGTACTCGGCCTGCCTAAGGACGCCGGTATCGATTCGAAGAGCCCCTTCAACGAACTCAAGGTCGGCACCCAGAAGGCCTGAGGCGTGGGTACCCCAGTACTTATTTCAGGATGTTCACCGCGCGCGAGATGACAAGTGCGATCGTGCACAGCGACACCGACGTCTGCAGCATCATCGTCAACTTCGCGCGCACGGTCAGCGGCAGCACATCGGTGGGACTGAATGCCGTGGCATTGGTGAACGACAGGTAGAGATAGTCGATGAACGAGGATTGCCAATCTGGTGGCGTCAGTTCCTGAGCCTGCATCTGCGTGAACAAAAAGTCGGGGTACTCGCGACTGCCTTTGGCTCGTTCGATCGGGCCACCCCGGTCGAACTGCCAATACCACAGCGCAAAGGCAATCATGTTCGTGATCCAGATCGCTGCGCCGTTCTTGAGCAGCTCGGTCGCATCAGGACTCTCTGTACCGAGTAGCAACCCGCGGATCAGCAGGATCGCCGAGATCGCATTGGCCAAGCTGACCACCGCGATCATCGAGAGCTCTCCGGCGCGTAGTAATGCCGAGTGCTTGCGCTTGCGACCCGGGTTCACAGTGAACAGTGAGATCAACAGCAGCCCTTGTATGGAAGGCAGCAGCCAATGCGGGCGAATGGTGAGATGACGCGGCAGCACGATTTGTAGGAAGATCGCGATGAAGAGCACGACCGACACCTGCCAGCGCGGTTCCTCCTTGCTCACCTTGCGCCACGCCGGCGTGAGTTCGCCCGCAAGACGCTTGGCGGCGACGAAACCCGGATCGATCAATCGATCCAAGAACGAATCGGGTGTTTTGACGCCCTGATCAAGGTACTGACCGCTGCTCGGTTCAGCGATGTCATCCCCAGGGACGTCTTCAGTCACGCTGCCAGCGTAAACGGCAATGGTGACCGGAATGGTGACCTGCCGCAACGGGCGGCGGCTGTGTCACTCCGCGGCGCGGACCGCAACGAGCTGACGGCCGCCTTCGATGGCATTGGCTGGGTAGCGATACTTGTCACCGGGTACGTCGAGCGAATTGCGAAACAATGTGATCGCCACCAGCAGTGATTCGTCGCTCAGATCAGCGGCCATGATCAGGTTCACGGATGGCTTGAGGTCTTCGAACTGCATGATGATCTCATGCGCAACGGCTTCACCCGCCGTGTGAATCTCTGGCAGGACCGAGCCGTGGCCCTTGACCGCGGGACGCTTCGCCGGCGCGGCACGCTTGGCCGGGGCTGCCTTCTTGGCTGGTGCGGCCTTCTTGGCTGCGACAGCAGGCTTGGCCGCTGCAGCGGGGACTTCGGGGACTACTGGAACTGCTGGACTGGCCATCAAAAGATCCTTCATATGCGCTCAGGTGGAGACTCTGGCGGGGAGACCACGAAGGGTCGTCGCGAAAGATAACGGCATTCTACCTGCACCGGAGCAACTGTTGACGCCGCCGCCAAAATCCTCAACCGGCATCGGGCACTGCATCGAAGGCTGCTGCTAGCCCACCCAGCAACTGATGCCATTCGTGCGGCGCCGATGCCGGCAGCGGACCGCGCATGCTCAACGCCTCGACGAGCTCAACCGCGTCCCCGCTCAGGCAAGGCACCGCCGCATCGCTGGTGTCGGCCGCACCGACCGACGAATCCTCGGTGATCATCACCCACGAGTCCACCTTGAGCAGGTACGACGCGCGGAGGTCGGTGGCCCGCACCGCAAACGTACCCTGGGGCCCATGCCCCGATGCGAGAGCCAGGGCGGGGCTCACTGCCGCAGAATACTGCAGGCAGGAACGCAGTTCGTCTGGCTCAGCGGCGGCTGGCAGACCCAGCGGCAACGAGATGTCACGCTCGTGAACCCACGAATCCCAAAGTGCGTGCTGCATCACCAGGCGAAGCGGCACATGGCCGACCGGCGACTCGGCCAGGACCATCCACTGCTGGTCGTCGAGTTCGGCCACCGCTGCGAGCAGTGCGTCGTTCGTCGACACGAACATTTCGAGGACCTCGGCGGGTGTCACTGGACCCATCGAATCGACCATCAGCGATGGAGTTGCCGCCGGGTCGAAGCCCCCCAACAAGCGAGTGGGCGTACCAGCGAGACCAGCGTTGGCGGAAGCGGTCCAGAACCGGTTGACGCTGGCGAGGTGAGCAACGACGTCTTTGATGGTCCATGCATCACATCGGCTCGGCACCTCCCAATCGTGTTCGCTCAGCGCTGCGAGCTGTTGCTCCAAGCGCCGGCGTTGGCGCGCGAGTGGCACGGCCTGATCGCCCGGGAATCCACAGCTCGAGACGATGGATGGTTGGTCGTATTGAGGTGAGAGCTTCACGACCTCGACGGTAACTGGCCGAGCCCTCTCGCGTTTGGCCGGGCGCGGCGACACCGAGAGATTCCCGAGTTCCAGATGCTTATGTCCCAGATGGTTGTGGTGTTGAGGTGTCGCGACTGAATGCTCCGACATCAACCGAGTTGCGCCGCTGAACTGACGAGCGATCTGTCAGGCTGTGCGGATGGATGTGAGTGACCTTTACACGGCGTGTCGTACGGGGCTGCTCGATCTGGCGAGGGTGATCTCGCCACAGCAAGCCAGCGCATTGCTCGCCACCACGCCTCCCTGGAACGTGACCGACGGCTACCGTCATCTCAGCGGAGTCTGCGCCAACTTCCTGGACGGGGTCTTGGAGGGAGCAGGCTCTCCGGCGTGGACTGCAGCACAGATCGATGAACGACAAGCGCATTCGCTCAAAACCGTCTGCGCCGAGTGGGCCACCCGCGGACCCGTGCTCGATGCGCACATGGCGCAGGCAGGACCAACGATGGGATTTCTTGCTTTCGACGCGTGGACGCACGAACAAGACATCCGTGCCGCAATCGGTTCGCGTGGTGTCCGTAACGACGATCGGGTCAGTCCGCTCGCAGCACTCGCGCTGGACACGTTCGGGGCCCGCTACGAATCGTCGGGGTCGCCGAGCCTGCTGATGTTGGTCGACGGCGAGCCTCATCTACTCGGGGCGCTCGGGTCTGATCCGGCCGTCACCTTGGGTACATCGCCGTACGAACTCCTGCGCATCATCTTCGGTCGGCGTAGTGAGGCTCAGATCAGGCGGGCCAACTGGACGGGCGACGTGTCAGCCGTGATCGACGCGCTACACATCTTCGATCTGCCGACAATCGACGTCATCGACTGACAGTGAGACTGGGGTGAGCACCCGAACGATTACAGGTAGGCGCTTGCGGCTGCTTGGACCGCTGCAATGATGGGCTCCCACGGTGCGTCCGGTTCGCGGGTGACCGTCACGAAGTCGTTGACACCGAAGACTGCTGCGACGCCAGCGACAGCAAACACGGCTTGCCCAAAGGAGTGACCCGCCGCGGCTGGCGCACTTGAAAAATTGAGGGTCGCCGCAAGCTTGATGTCGAGCGTGAACTTCATCGCATTCGGGTTGGGCGTCGGTGACGGAGAAGCGGTAGCCACGTCTCGATCGTACGGCCTACGAATACATGTTGCGCAGCTTCGACTTCTCAACCTTGCCCATCGCGTTGTGCGGCAGGGCATCCACGACGTGGATGATCTTGGGCACCTTGTAGGCGGCCAGCACGACGCGCAGCGATTCGCGAAGTGCGTCGACGTCGATAACTGCTCCGCTCGAGGCGACAACAACGCCGACCACAGTCTCACCGAAGTCGGCATCGGGGACGCCGATGACAGCGCTCGCCGCGATACCTGGCTGCGAGTCGATGGCTTCCTCGATCTCCTTGGGGTACACATTCAGGCCGCCCGTGATGATGAGGTCCTTCTCGCGACCAACGATGGTGAGGTAACCGTCGGCGTCGATCGTTCCGACATCTCCGGTACGAAAAAAGCCATCCCCTGTGAACTCGGTGTCGTTGAGTTCAGGCCGATTCCAGTATCCACTGAACACATTCGGACCCGAGACTTCGATATCACCGATCTCGCCAACACCGAGCGGTTCGGTCGTGGACGCATCAACCACGCGAAGCGAGACGCCCGGGAGGGCCGGACCGACTGTGCCCG
>JAYTWP010000025.1:0-4759 GCA_043743395.1 Actinomycetota bacterium
GACCTGCAGAGCGGGCCGCTGCTCGACAGCGGAGAGCTAAACGACGAGAACTGGGGCGACTTCACCCTCACCTTCGATCACGGCCAGATGTCCACGACAGAGGTGAACCCGCGGAAGTCGTCGTCGGGCTCGGCCGCGTTCCAGGTCGACGGCGACACCGTCATCATAAAGAACCAGAGCGGTGAAGAGTTCGCCATGCGCTGGCACCTCAAAGGTGACCAGCTGACGTTCGTCCGCGACGCCTCATTGGGCGTCGGTCCGACGCCGTTCGTGATCAAGCCCTGGAGCCGCCAGCCATGAACGGGAGACTCGCAAGATGGTGCAACCGGAACCTGGTCTGTGAATCGGCCGGTCTTTTGCGTCAGGTCCTCAACGATCCTGAAAGGGTCCAGAGATGTCGAAGGTGTTGCAGTACACGGTCGAGTTCAAGGATCAGGCGGTGAGGTTTTTGTTCGATTCGATCGAGCCGAACGAGTCGCGCAAGGAGGCGTGCCGACGGTTGGCGCCGCAGGTGAACGTGAAGGAAGTGAAGCTATACAACTGGGTGAAGGCGGCCTCGCCGATAACAGCGACCGGTGGTGCCCGCGCCGGGCAGTCGGGCACGGTGGACGAGTTGCGTGCACAGCTGTCGGCGTTACGTAAGGAGAACCATGTGCCATCGACCCGGTTCAGCAACATGTTCCGATTCGTCAGCGTGACCGCCATCCTCGCAACGGGTGGCTGCACCTCGTCACCAATTGCCGATGCACCGACGACAAGTAATATCACGAACGCCACCGTGGTTGGTCAACCTTCCGTTCCGAGCACCGTTCGCGGCACACAGGCATCGGACAGCACCGGAGTCTCCACCATGCCCGATCCGCTCGCTGTCCCCACTCTCGAAGGTCGCTTTCCGATCGGCACAGAACCGCGCGAGCTCGCTCTGACATGCTGGGGCGAAGGTGCGCCAGTTGTGCTGTTCGATGCGGGCAGTGGCGACGCCGGGATCAGCCGGTGGAAGTCGTCGCCGGTCACGCGGGCGCTTGCGGCGATTACACAGGTGTGTGCATACGACCGCGCTGGGCTCGGTGACAGCGACCCGGCTCCGCAACATCCTCGTGTCCTTGACGAGGTTGCTGACGACCTTCACTTCCTGCTGGTCGCCGCAGGTATCCCTCGTCCGGTCGTGATGGTCGGTTCTTCCGGAGGCGGGTTCGATGTCTATCACCATGCTGGGCGATACCCCAATGACGTGGCAGGACTCGTGCTGCTCGATGTTCCAGCGGGGCAGGCTGCCATCGCTCCCAGTGACGTCCCAGGATGGGACGCGGTCGACAATCCCGAGCACATGGACTACGTCGCGGTCGAACACCAGATGGCGGTTGAGCGACTGGCGATACCTGCTATTCCCGTCACGGTCGTGACGGCGAACCACGGGCAGTCAGCGGATCCCGACGAGCAGAAGGTGTGGCTCGAAGGAAGCTCGCGGCCGGTTCAGGTCATCTTGGAGGGCGGGCACAACATCTACGACGATGACCCTGACGGTGTGCTCAAGCAGATTATCGCGATGCTCGATGCCATCGCCCTCGGCCAGGACGGCTGATCGGTGTGGTCGCCGCAACCCGGTGCCGCTCACTGCTCACCCGCTCCGCTTGCCTTGGTGGAAACCGCAAAAAGCACATATTAGGTGTGGCCCCCGAGGATCATTTGCGGGCAGTTGGGGGAGCGATGCGGAACCGATTGATGACCGGCGCAGCGTTCGTCGGCTTGCTCGTCGCGGCTGGCTGCGCCGTCGACTCCGAGTCGACATCAAACACCACCGAAGCAACGACCCGTACGGTGTCCCTCGCGACGACAACGGCGGTGACCACGAATCCCACGAGTGCGACGATGCCGCCCTCAGAGACAACTTCCGTCTCGTCGAAGGAGCCCTCAATTTCCCTACCGGTCAAACCGGGTAGCACCGTTGAAGGTTTGGTCAATGTGGGCGGCCACGCCATTTATGCCCGGTGCGCCGGCGACGGTTCCCCCACCATCGTGTATTTCGCGGGCTGGTCACGTGATCGAACCAAGCGCGGTGTCTCGACCGCACCCGGCATCGAGAACGCGCTCGGGCCCGGGTTTCGGGTGTGTTCCTACGAACGCCGCAACACTGGCCGGGGCGAGAACGTCGATGGCACCCAAACGCCCGAGGACGTCATCGCCGATGTCGACGGCTTTCTCGCCGCTCTCGATGAAGACGGTCCATTCCTGCTGTTGGGGGCGTCGTTCGGCGGGCTGGTCGCCGCGGCTTACGCGGTGGCACACCCGGATAGCGTCGTCGGTGTGGTGCTGCGTGTCGGGCAACACCTCGCGCCGCTGGCCGAAGTCGCCCATGCCCGTCTCAAGCCAACGCCACTCGCAGCAGCCGGCCGACAGGCCGGACCGTTCAACGAACGCTGGAACATTCTCGTCAACACCGACGTCGAGTCCGACCTGTGATCCCCGCCGCTCAACGGCGCCGACCGATGCGATGAGATGACCGAGATCGCCCGAAACGTTCATCAGGAACGCCCCTCGATCAGCTTCCCGAATGACAAACCCCTTTCGTTGACGCTCAGGACGTCGACCGCCAGCCGCCCTCGATTGAGTTGCATTTATAGCAGTTCGCAGTTGCACATGTGGCACTATCGGTGTAGGTTGCCACATGTGAGCAACGCCGTGTTCTTCGAAGACATGACCGACGAGGTCCGGGCAGGCGCCCAAGATGTCGCGCGCCTCATCGCATCTCCGTCGCCTGCGACGCGGGCGCAAGTTCTGGAAGCGCTCGCTACGCAACCGGCGCTGAGCGACCTCGTCGCCGCCCTCGCTGCCCGGCTGGTCCGCGACATCGCCGCTGGACGCCACCCGGTGTACGTCACCACCGAGGACGAGGTCTCACCGGCAGAAGCGGCACGACTGCTTGGCGTCTCGCGCCAATACGTCGACCGCCTCCTCGCCGACGGGCGACTGCCGTACACGCGCAAGCCTGACTCGACCCATCGCACCATCATCGTCGCCAACATCGAAACGCTGATCAACGAGAGATCACGACGCCGCAGCAACACCGACAAGGCAATCACTGCCTTGCTCGACGGCGGGCTCGAATATTGACCACAGCGCTCGACGCACTGTCGGCCTGATCAGGAGGCGCGTGCCGTCTCCGGCCGCATTTCTTTGACGGCGGAGATTCCGTGCCACTTTCGCCGACCGCCAGGGAACTCAAGGTTCGCGAATGGCAATGGTGCGGCGGGATCGATAAGCGCCGACGAAACACGGGTTGGCACGCCGGAGTCGAATGTCTGTCGCACATCGTGGACGCCGTTGCCGGTCGACCGTCGATGGTGTGTCACGACTTCCAGGGCGCATCCTCCGAGACGGTGTCTGCAATTCGTCTACAACGTGCTGGGACGGGGCGTTACATCGACAGGTCAGGGAGCACCCGTTACTGGTCGACGGGGTCGTGAGGTAGCTCGTCTCCCAAACGGCCGCCACCCATTGGCCAGTATGGGCGTGCTTGCGAAGTCGCTGCGGTCCGCTATTGCCAGAGCAGGTCGATCGGCGCGGCCGCGAGGCGATCCCCGAACGAGGCGACCGTCGTTCCGGCAAACAAGACAAGCCCGAAGTGGAAGCGGTCACCCAACCGTGACTGCAGATGGCGAAGGCCGGCGAAGTCGCTGCGATTCACTGTCTCGGCAGCCTTGACCTCGATACCGACAAGGCGGCCGTCGGCAGCTTCGAGCACCGCGTCGACTTCGACGTGCTCTTTCGTTCGGTAGTGGAAGAGTTGGGCACGTGTCTCTGCCCACGTGAGTTGTCGAGCAAGTTCTCCGATAACGAAGTTCTCGATGAGTGGACCGACCAGCGAATCGGTTCGCCGCAGCCGGGCCTCCGTCAGACCGCACAGGTTCGCGGCCAACCCAGTGTCGACGAAGACGACCTTGCGCAACCGCACCGCCCGGCCGGTGGCAGACGACGCCCAACCGTCCACGCGCTTGATCAGGAAGACCTCCTCGAGCAACGAGATGTACCGCTCGGTCGTGGTGGCCGGAAGGCCGACCTCCGACGCGATCCTTTCCACATTCAACGGTTGCGCCATCGATCCGGCGAGCAGCCGCAACAGCCGCCGAAGTTCGCTCCGCCGTTCGATCTCGGCCAACTGGGTCACATCTCGGTCGATGAGGTCGTTGACGTAGGCGTCGAAGAACCTTGCGCGCCGGCCGGCCGTACGCCGCAACGCTTCAGGGAAGCCACCTCGCAGAGCACGCTCGATGTATCCATCTCTCGATTCACCAAGTGAACGTCCGCCGGGCAGCGCGGCTGTCCATTCGTCGTCGAAGACTCGATCGATGAACCGTTCATCACGACCGTCGATCTCGCCCTGTGAGAACGGCCACAACTCGATGGTCTCCATCCGCCCCACGAGTGCATCGGGCAGGTTGCGTAGACCTAGCAACCGCGCCGAACCTGTCAGCAGGAACTGTCCTGGCCGCGGATCTGCATCGACTGCAGCCTTGATCGACAGCACGAGCTCTGGCGCCCGTCGCACCTCGTCGATGGCGAGTAGACCGTCGAGGCGTACAAACCGAGTCGGATCGCTCAGTGCCGCCTGTCGTTGCGTTGCGACGTCAAGACTCCGCGCAGTTGAGTCCGGCTACGACCGGAGCACTGCCTTCACAAGGGTGCTCTTGCCGACCTGCCGGACACCATTGACCGTGACCACCCGCGTGTCCGCGAGGGCCTCATGCACCATCCGCTCGGC
>JAYTWP010000026.1:0-3487 GCA_043743395.1 Actinomycetota bacterium
TGTGTCCAAGGACAACCAAGCCCGCAGCTGACCTATCGGAATGTGGCCCCCAGACTCTGCGTGAGCGAACAGGCGACACGTCAACCAAAACGCTCACGCCGAAATACGAGGACCCGGGATCGTCCGAGGTGGCACCAGACTCTGCGTGAGCGAACAGGCGACACGTCAACCAAAACGCTCACGCAGAAATACGGGGACCCGGGATCGTCCGAGGGGGCCCGGGGTCGTCGGAGGGACCCGGGGTCGTCCGAGGGGGCCCGGATCCGACTCGGCGCCTACTGACGCGCGCTCTCAACCGACGCCCGCAGAGCCAGCGGCAACAACGCCCGTACCCCTGTGTCCCGCGAAGGCCTCAGCCTCCCGACGGAGCGGTCAATTCTGCGAGGCGCGCGCGATAGCTCGCGATATTGGCGAGTTTGATCGATTCGTAGCCGCGCACCATGTCGGGGAGTCCGGCAACCTCAAGGGTCAGTTCCGGCGATGCACCCTCGCGCGCGAGGTGGGTGACGACCTCGGCATACTCCCCGGCCAGCGATCGCTCGATACGGCGCAGATGGCTCAAGCCCGGCACGTCGAGCAGCGTGCCGCGTACACGCCGACCAGAACGCAACGCCATGAGCAACGGCGTTGCCCATGGGCCCAAGGTGAGCTTGTTCCTCATACCCAGTGCGCGAAGCATCGGCGGATGCAACTGCCAGCGCACACGTGCTCCCTTGCCGCCCACGGCTTCGGCGGCGAGCCGCGCCTCAGGTGCCAGCAGCAAGCGAGCAACCTCGTATTCATCCTTGTACGCCATCAACTTGTACAAGTTTGCGGCGAATGCGTCGACGACCGCCGGCGTGGTACCCGCCGCACGCACGGCGTCGACGCGATCGAGGAACTGACGCGAATAACGAACCGACTGATACCCAACGAGGTCTTCGGCAAGCATAGAGATGGGGTCGGTGGCAGCGGTAGACGGCGACGATTCTTGGAGGAGCCCGGCCGCAGCGACAACCGAGTTCGGGTCGATGATCCACTGACGTCCCCACCCGAATGCGGCGAGGTTGCGGTCGACCGCAACGCCATTGAGTCGAATCGCTCGCTCGAGGCCGTCGGTCGATAACGGTAGGACTCCGGCCTGATGTGCGACACCCAGCAGGAAAACATTGGCCGTGGTTGTGTCGCCGAAGAGCCCCGAGACGAGTTCGGCGACAGGTACGTATCGATTCAGCGCTGACTTGCTGGATGCATCAAGGCGATGCTCGAGATCACCAAGTTCGGGATAGGCAACAGCGGGGTTCAACACCATCTTGCCGGTTGGTGTGGATGACGCCGAGCCGATCACCACTGTGCGCTCGGCGGAGGCACCGCGCAACTGCGAATCCGTCGCCGCGCCGAGCATGTCGAACGCCAACATGACATCGACGCCACCGTTTGCCGCCTTGTTCGAGCCGTGTTGCTCGTGACGGCTGATGCACACATCGCTCACGACTGGACCGGCCTTTTGTGAGAGTCCGGTCTGATCGAGCCCACGTACTTGGAAGCCATCGAGCATCGCTGCGGTACCGATGACCTGACTCACGGTGACCACACCAGTGCCGCCGATCCCCGGCATGCGGATCATGAAACCCTCGCCCGGATCGACAACGCCCGCCGCGGCAAGCGTGGCGGGCGGCGCTGCGAACCGGCGCTTTACCTTTGCCGCTCGCTTCGATGGCGTGATCGTTGCGAAGCTCGGGCAATCGCCGCGGATGCATGAATAGTCGAGGTTGCACGAGCTCTGATCAATACGCGTCTTACGCCCGAACGGTGTCTCCACCGGCTGCACGGAGAGGCAGTTGCTCTTCTGGCCACAGTCGCCGCAACCCTCGCAGACACGCTCGTTGATCAAGATGCGAGCCGTTGGCGTTGCGACGCGGTCTCGCTTGCGCAACCGACGCTGCTCGGCGGCACACATCTGATCGTGCAGCAGCACTGTGACACCTTGGGTGGCGGCAAGACGGTCTTGCGCTTCGACAATGCGCGTGCGGTCCCAGACCTCCACCCCCGCAGGAAGACTGATCGAGTTGTACTTGCCCACGTCGTCGGTCGTGATGAGCACCGTGCGTACGCCCTGCAGCAACAAGATGCGTGCCATCGTCGGCACATCCGCCGCTCCCGTCGGGTCCTGACCGCCGGTCATCGCAACGACGCCGTTCACCAAGATCTTGTAGGTGATGTTGACTCCGGCAGCGACTGCCCATCGGACGGCGAGCTGACCACTGTGGGCGTAGGTGCCGTCGCCGAGGTTCTGGATGAGATGAGGCGTGTCGATGAACGGAGCCATACCCACCCATTGCGCGCCCTCGTTGCCCATGCAGGTGAGACCGACAATCTCGCCGACCCGTGGGCTGTCCATCATCGCCACCATGGAGTGGCAGCCAATGCCGCCGCCGACCAGCGAGCCAGCAGGCACTTCCGTGCTCACGTTGTGCGGGCACCCGCTACAGAAGTACGGCGTGCGGTTGAGCGCGAGCGGTATCAGCGTTCGCGGCGCGCGAAGCGGCGCGATGCGATCGTCGGTGAGGCGTTGCGCAAGGCGCGATCGCAATGGGCCGACGATCGCGTCAGCATCGAGGGAACCATTTGGTGCAAGCAGTCGCCGGCCCTGATCGTCGGACTTGCCAGTGATGATCGGATGGTCAGGCGCCGACCAGAGCGCCTCTTTGAGCAGCAGCTCGAGAGTTGGGTTCTTGTCTTCGACAACCAAGATTTCCGTCAGACCAACGGCGAACCGACGGAGCAGGCCATGGTCGATCGGCGACGGCATTCCCAACTTGAGTAGACGAATGCCCGCATCGGCGATCTGCTGATCTGACCCCAAGCCCAACATCGTGAGTGCTTGGCGGAGTTCGTGGTATGTATGCCCGCACGCAGTAATCCCGATCCACGCATCCGCAGGATCGATCGTGACCGTATTGAGGTTGTTGTCCGCGCCGTAGCGTCGCGCCAACTCGAGTCGGACCTCGAACAACTCTCGCTCGAGATCGAGCGTGTGCGGTGTGAGTAACTCGCCGTCGGCGTGCGGTACGAAGACGTGACCATCGAACTCGATCTGAGGCATGACTGGCATCACGCGGTCGAGCGCGAGATCGACGGTACCGGTTCCGTCGGCGACTGCCGCCACGATCTTGATTGCCGACCACAACCCACTGGCCCGCGACATCGCCACTGCATGTCGCCCGAGATCGAGCGCGTCTTGCACGTCGCCCGGGGTCAGGATCGGCATGTGCAGGCCAATGAGTGCAGCATCAGACGAGCTCGGCAGGGTCGACGACTTGGCAGCGCCGTCGTCACCGACGAATGCCACGGCACCCGACCTGCGATGGACACCCGCAAACATTGCGTGACGTAACGCATCGGAGGCCCGATCGACACCAGGCGTCTTGCCGTACCAGTACCCGGTGATGCCGTCGTATCGACAATCCGATCGTTCGGCGGCAAGTTGGCTGCCCATCACGGCAGT
>JAYTWP010000027.1:0-3070 GCA_043743395.1 Actinomycetota bacterium
CGGTGCTTACCAACAACTACATCTTCTGCCCCAGCCTGTGTTATCGCACAGCCCTCGTTGGCGCCTCGCCGTTCGATCCACGGTGGACAATGGTGCTCGACCTCGACAACATCGCCCGGCTCTTGCTCGGCGGCCAGAGTCTGTATGGCATTCGTCAGCCGCTGTACGAATACCGGCGGCATCGCTTGAATCAGACCTCGTTACTGACCGCAGACGCGACGCGTTTCACCGAGGAGATCGCTCTCTATCGCGAGATCGCCACAGCTGCCCACACACAGGGCTGGCGACGGTCCGCACGAGCAGCACGCCATCGTTGGATGGTTCGCACGCACCTCGCATTACAAGTACTGAACGACGCGGCTCACGCACGATTCAAAGCAGCCGGTAGCAAGCGCATCATTCTGTGGTCTGATCTACGCCAGTCCCGGCAGGTTTGAACGTGGGTCCGAGCCCAACCACCACACTCACTCCGACTCGCCCGATCTTCAAGACCGAATCCAGCATGCTGCTCGATGGCACACCCGACGCACGCGGCAAGAAGTCCGCCGGCACTTCATCGACGCGATAGCCGGCGCGGCCGGACGCCACAAGAACCTCAAAGGTATCGCCGAGATAATGCGCCGGATACGCCCGCGCGAACTCGCTCAACAATGGCTCGTTCACAACGCGGAATCCGGACGTGGGATCGTGAACCTTCACGCCACCGCGCCGATGCGCGAGTCGCGACAACAGCTTCATGGCGCCTCGCCGCGCCCGATGGAGTTCGTAGTCGCCTGACCCTTCCACGAACCGAGAAGCAATCAACAGATGCGATCCGCGTGTCGCCGCTTCTTGCACCAGTCGCGGAATCTCCTCTGGCGCGTGTTGGCCATCGCCATCGCATTGCACAGCGCCTTGGTAACCATTCGCGATCGCATATCGGAAGCCACATCGCATTGCTGCCCCGATACCCATGTTCGTAGGGAGTCGAAGGACTACCGCGCCAGCATCACGCGCGAGTTGTCCGGTGCGGTCTGGCGATCCATCGTCGACGACCACACAATCGAATCCGACTGCCTTCACACGCCGGACGATGTCGGCCACTGACGCCTCCTCACGGTAGGCCGGGATCACGACCAACGTTTTGATCATCGAGTCGCCTCAGCACTCGGGCTGCCGCGCTCGAGCTCCGCGCGAAGCAGGGCGTTGGCTTCCGCCAGATCTTGCAGGCCGGACTGCAAGCTCGACACGCTGATCGATAACTGCACACAGATCGCCACGAGAAGGGCAACGGCGACGAGCAAGAACACGGCCGTGCCAGTCATCGAGAACTGCCGTGCGATCGGATCGACAATCGGGGTGAGCAGCGAGGACGCAACAACGGCCAGCGAGATGGCCACCCAGCCGAACCCGAAGCCGAACGACAGCCGACGTCGGTGAACCAGGTGAACGATCCCGGCGAGCATGCCGATGCCGCACACGGCGATAACAATGGCTTGTTTGACGGTTGCGCTCATTGACCCGATGCTAGTGCCGCACCTTCACGCGCAGGGTTGCGAGCCTTCGAGCAAATGCCCCCGCCAGATACGCTGAGCACGTGATTCACGAGTCAGCCCGCATCCACGAGACGGCGACGGTCGATCCAGGCGCAACGATTGGTGCGGAGACCAGCGTGTGGCATCACGCCCACATTCGCTCCACAGCAGTCGTGGGCGATCAGTGCGTCATCGGTAAGAACGTGTACATCGATACCGAAGTCCGCATTGGCGACCGGTGCAAGATCCAGAACAACGTCAGCGTGTACCACGGTGTTGTCATCAACGACGACGTGTTCGTCGGACCGTCAGCGACCTTCACGAATGATCTCGTCCCACGGGCATTCAATGTTGAATGGACAATCACCGACACCCTGGTCAAGTCCGGCGCGTCAATAGGTGCAAATGCAACCATTGTTTGCGGAAACACCTTGGGCGCCTATTGCATGGTTGCCGCGGGCGCAACCGTCACAAGCGACGTCGCCGACCATCAGCTCGTCGGTGGCGTGCCGGCCAGGCATCTCGGGTGGGTGTGTCGCTGCGGCACGGTGATCAGCCGTGAGCGCAAAGCTCCATCACTGCTGCTCTGCCAACGGTGCGCCGATCAGGGCTGAGCGCCTGTTCAACCTGAACGAATGTTCAACGCCGAGTATTAGGGCTCGCGCCAGAGGTGGTATCGGAAGATGAACAGCTCGCCGACGTTGCGCAGAATCGTGCGCACGTTGAACACCTTCGATCGTCCGGCGCGACGCGGTCTCCACTCGGCACTAACGAACCCAATGTTCCACCGCGCGTGACGTGACCGTAGCGCCACCTCGAGCGTGAAGAACACGTCTCGCGAGGCAACCGCCAGTTCGTGCCACCGCTTCTGGCTGATCACGAAGATGCCGCAGTACCCACTCGCGTTGAAACCGAACAGCACACGAATGAGCACATACATCGCGCCCGAGACGATGTTGCGGCCGAATTGACCACGCGAGTTCCGCCGCACCAGCACGAGGTCGGCAGTGTCGAGCATGGCAAGCCCCACGAGTACTTCGCTGAGGTCGTACTCGCCGTCGCCCGGGATCCAGGTGAGGACATCGCCCGTCGCAACTTCGAAACCACTGGCGAGGGCCTGGCCCATACCGCCGTTGACGGGCCGATTGACGATGACCACCTGCGCAACACAATCCGCTGCGATGGTATCCATCACCGATGACGTGTCGTCTGAGCTGCCGTCGTTGACCAGCACCAGTTGCGCGCGTGGCGGATCGGGTAATGCCGCGAGAATCGCAACGACGGTCGAGGTCAACGATTCGCTCTCGTTGAATGCCGGGATGACGACACTGATCGCGGGCGTGTCAGGCATCGCCATCCGTTCGTGGACCCGCGTACGGACGCGCCGCATCGGGTTTGATCACGGCTGGCACTCCCACGACAACGCTCCATGCGGGCACCTGCATGAACTGAGGCACCACGGCCCCCGCAGCAACGATGCAATGATCCCCGATGCTGGCACCCATCAAGATCACCGCACCCGCGCCGACATGTACGTAGCTGCCGATGGTCGTGGC
>JAYTWP010000028.1:0-7559 GCA_043743395.1 Actinomycetota bacterium
AGACCCACGGTCACACGCCTCTCGAACCTCTCGGCGAAGCCCTGGTCGGCCGGCGACGATCGGTGAAAGTTGTCGATCCTCTTGTCCATCTTTCGGGTGGACAACCGATGACATGGCTGTTGCCGGACATCCAAACCATCGAACTTGACGGTGTTGGAGCAGGGTGTGCGTGGCTGTGCGACACTCGTTGAGATGGCGACGAACGGTCTTGTCACTCGTTGTGCAACGACTCGTTGCAAAACTACGCCAGTGCAGAGGTGGGTGCCTCAACGAACAGCGTCAATCGGCGGACCGTAACTCGGCGATGGCACGAGGTATGGCAGCGGCGTGTTGGTCGAGCATTGCCGCACGGGTGACCGGTCGGCGTTGTCGCTTGGTGACCAGTTCGTCGATGACATCGTCAACCTGCATGTGGCCGTCGAGCACGAGGCGCAGGACGAACTCATCGGCCGAGAGTGCTCGAAGGGGCAGGCTGAGCGCGTTGATCTCTTGTCGGAGCCGACGATCGTTGGTCACCACCAGGTCGGCGTGCTGAGTCACTGCGAGCGCGGCGACATGTCGGTCCTTGCGATTGATGCCGGCCAGTGCGGCGTCGTTCTCTTGGGTGACGTCGTGCACGTGCAGGGCAAGCGCTCGCGCCATGCCATCGACTCGTCGACGAAGTCCACCTGGATCGAGGCGGGGGAAGTCAACGATCAGGCTTCGGTCTACCTCTGCCAGGATCGTTGGGCTGACCGCTGGCTGGAAGAGTTCGGCGTCGAACAGGGAGAGCAGTAGATTCCAGACGAGCACCGGCACCAACACGTTGGCGTCGAGCACCGCGATTGGTTGGTTGATCGCGCTCAGTCGTACAGCCCGAGTTCTTCGGCGTCGGTCGTCATCTCGTCGAGTGCCGCTCGACGTCTCGCTACGACATCGTGGCGAAAGGCAAGCAGATCGGTGAGTGGCACTCGGCGGTGGGAACCCACCTTGCGTGCCGGCAGCATGCCGTCGTCGATCAGCTTCACGACGGTCGGCCGGGATACGTTCAAGACCTTTGCCGCCTGCTGCGTGGTGAGCTCGCGAGGCGAGCGAACGATCGTTGCTTCGTCGCCCTCGGCTGCGGCCATCAGTAGTTCGATCAGGCCGTCGACCGCTGCTTTGGGAATGCGCACGGAGGTGCCGTCGGGCAGCGTGAAGCGCGACGGTCGCCGGCGCAGAGCGACGAGTGCGGTGTTCGCCAGTGCGCGATCATCGAGGACCTTGGACATGAGCCAACTGTACCCCCTATCGAAACAAACGCAAGAGACATCGAATGCTGCGACCAGAGTCGTCCATCCACTTGTCGATCTACTGCGCGCTACTGCATGATGCTCAACGAGATCAGACAAGGAAAACACAGAAGCTGAGCAGGTCAGATGCGATTCGAGGTGACTCGCGGAGACGAGCTCGACCGCATTCCTAAACCGCAGGTCGCAGGTTCGATTCCTGACGGAGCACACTGACGGAGCACACTGCCGGGCACACACTCCCGGGGGCACAAGAAAGACGGTCTGAGCACGATGTTTGCAATCCGTGTGGTCGAAACAAATTCAACCGTTAGCCGGATTGCGGGCGATGTCTCAGCGTGATTGGGAAGGCCTGGGGAAGGAACTAGGTCGCTAGGAAGACCCGCGACCGTCTCGCGGTCGCCGGGATCGGACCAATCGTCGGGGTTATGAAGCTGGTTGCTGTGGCGATGCGGTGGTCGCGCGTTGTTGGGCGACGAGAGCGGTGGCGAGGTGAACGAGGGCGATGGCGGCAGCGAGGGTAGCCAGTCCGGCTCGTGATTCGGTGATCTGGTGGGCGATCTCGGCGATGTCGAACACGGCGAAGACGAGAGCGAAGGCGGTGGTGGCGAGCAGAAGGCTGCGACGGTTGCGAAACCAGGTGAGCACTGCGAGGGCGAGTGACATCGCGACGGCAATGATGACGAGGGCGTTCGATTCGAGGTTGAGGCCGAGGACGGTTTCTGAGGTCGTTTCCAGGTGCCCGGCCGCTTCGCCGATTGTTGGCTCGGTGTGTGTTGTTCCCTCGACGGAGGTTTCGCCGGTGTGGGTGCTCTCGTCGCCACCGTTGTCCCCGGTGGATGTGGGTTGCTCGGTGGTGGCTGGTGTGGGGTTCGCGGTTTCGATGCCAGTTTCGTTGTGGTGGGCGCTGGCGTTGCGTTCGGCGGCGATACCGATCGCGAACAGGGCGGCACCGGCGATCAGCATGGAGCTGAGCAGCCAGCGCGTTCGGAAGAGGTCGCGGAGGGTCATCGGGGTGTCCGCACGATCGGCATCCCGACGGTCACCGGCTCTGGCGTGGCGGCGCAGGAGTTGGCTTGTCGACGTCGTCGACGGAACACGATCACCGTCGCGAGTCCGCCGATCGCGAGCGCGACAGCGCCGAAGATCGCAAACCCAGCGGCGGTGCCGAGACCGATCGCGGCGAGGAACCCGAGGATCGGTCCCGCGCAACACGCTGCGCATGCGACGGCCCCGACACCGACGATGGCAGCGTTGTCCTTCTTGGTGCTCATTCGGGGTTGCCGAACAGTGAGTGGAGCACGGGGAGGGCGTCGTGTGCTACCCGGATTTCGAGGGCGATGCCACGGCTGTCGATGGTGATCGCGAAGTTGAAGAACTGGCAGCAGTCCTGCTCTGCAGCAGCGAGTCGCATCAACTCACCGAGCGGTGTCGCCGGCGCGAATGTTGCTCGCAGCCCGTCGTCGATGGGTTCGCGGTGTTCGACGTGTTCGAGGAGGTCTTGCCATTCGTCGCGCCGGCCGCGCATCGACTGCGAATCGAGCGTGCAGGCGATCGGCACAGTGACCGCCGCATTGTCGGGCTTTGTGCCGAGGGTGACGACCTGCACGGCGCCGATGTCGGAGTTGTCGGTGTTGGAGGTGTTGATGATGCAGCCGCAGTTGTCGTCACACGGGCCGTTGGGGCGGTGGGCCTCGAGTGTCGCTGCCGCGCGTTGCAGATCGGAGGTGAGGGTGATCAGTTCGACGATCTGCTGTTGAGCGGTGACGAGTTTGTCGGCAACGACCGTTCGGAGGCGATCCTGTACCGGTCCGCATCGCCCGCCGTCCCAGGCGACGGTCAGATCGGCGATCTCGTCGAGGCTGCAGCCGAGTTGTTTGGCGCGTGCGATGAACGCGAGCCGGGCGAGAATGTGGTCGTCATACACCCGGTAGCCGGCCGGCGTTCGGCCCGCCTCGGGGAGCAGTCCGATCTGTTCGTAGTAGCGCAACGTCGCGGCGCTGAATCCGCTGCGGTCGGCGACATCTTTGATCCTGTAGATGGTGCTCACCGACGCAGTGTAAACCTTCATGTCGACTTGAAAGTCAAGGGCTATACGGAATGAGCACGGTGATCCGGATCAGCCCGCCACCTCAGGTCGAGCGGCGTTTGTGACGAGCGGTCGGAGCGGTGTACTCGTCAACCAGGTCACCAGGCGCCGGAGGACAGGCACGACGGCGACGGCGCCTGCGGCGGTGGCGTGGTCGCTGGGGAACGAGAAATCCTTGGTCTTGTCGACCAGAAGGTGGACGTTGGCCAGCGTCTCGTACGGTCGGGCGCGGTCGATGGCCCCGCCGATGAGCTGACCGGTCCCGTGCGCCCAACCCGTGCGGTCAGCGAGTTGATTGATCCAGCGATACAGGCTGGTGTCCATTCGGTGCGCTCCGAGCTATTCGTTCTCATCGATGAGCACCGGTTGGCGACGCTGCTGGATGGTCATCAAGATGACCACGGCCAGGATGGATGCGAGGAAGATGAGGCTCGTGATGGTGGTGCCGAGGCCGAAGCCTTTGCCGGTGCCCGGGTCGGCGTCGGCGGCGATCTGCTTAGGTTGGGAGAGCAGGTCGCCGATGGAGGCACCGAGGGGCCGGGTGAGGACGTACGCGGCCCAGAAGGAGAGGATCGCGTTGAGCTTGAACCTCCAGTGGGCGATAGCGATGAGCGCGATTAGTCCTGCGAACAGCGCGACCGATTTGCCGTAGCCAAGGTTGTACTTCTCGGCGATCAGGTCGCCGGCGGCGGTGCCGAGGGCGAACGTGAACAGGATCGCGGTCCAGTAGAACGCTTCGCGCTTGGCGGTGTGGATCGAGTGGATCGACAGCGTCTTCTCGCTCCATTGCCAGATGCCGAATGAGGCGAGCATCAAGATGGCGAAAATGATGGTGCTGGTGGTCAGCGACACGTTGAAGTGTTCGACCATGTTGTCGGTGATCAACGTGCCGACGACGCTCAACAGCACCACGGTCACCCAGTAGACGGCGGGGATGTACTCGGGTACTTTGAATTGCACGACCAGCGACACGATCAGGATCGATCCCATCACCAGGGTGGTGCGGGTGAGGTTGTCGCCGAGCTTGGTGTTGAGGTAGTCGGCGAAGGTTTCGCCGACGGTGGTGCACAGCACCTTGATAATCCAAAAGTACAGGGTGACCTCTGGGACCTTGCTGAGTTTGGCGCGCAGCTCGGGGGAGGGGTGCAGCATTGATATGTGTTCGGTCATTGGGGATCCTTCTCAGTTCAGTGCCCGAAGGATCTAAGCACGATGCGGCGGGGCCTCGTCGGCTGTTCAGCTGAGATGTTGGTAAGAACTGTCGATCAGGTCAGGGCGTCCACATCGGCGCGTGGCAACACGACGTCGATCTGGGGGTGAGGCGAGAGGCGCCGAATCACCAGCCGCCCGGGAAGCGCTTCGACGAGCCGTCGCGCGAGTGGCAGACCGAGGCCGTGCTCGGCGGAGTCGTCGGCCGGGTTTGACGCAGTGTCGGTGAAGCCGGGTCCGTCGTCGGAGACCGTGATAATAATTGCGTCGGTCGCAACGGTGTAGTCGAGTCGCACTTCGCCTGCCCCGTGGGTGAAGGCGTTGTCGAGGAGGACGTCGAGCGCGTGTCGCAGCATCACCGGGTTACCGCGTACGGCGGGGGTGTTGTATGCATCGCGGATGATGAGGGGTCTGCCTGCGGATGCGAGCCGCCCGTGCCAGCTGTTATTGATCTCTCCGAAGAGCTGACTGAGCCGAACCGTCGCGCTGTCGGTGCGCGGTGTGCGTGCGATGTGGAGGAGTTCGGTGATGGTGCGTTCGAGGCGGTCGATGTCGTCGAGCGACTCGCGTAACACCACCGTGGAGTCGGGTCGGGGGAACTCGAGTTCGGTCTCGATGGCCGCTCGTAATCCTGCGAGGGGTGTGCGGAGCTGGTGTGATGCGTCGGCGCTGAACGAGCGCTCTCTCGTCACGAGGTCATCGAGTCGTGCTGCGGTGACGGTCATCGCGACCGCTGCTTGGTCGACCTCGGGAACACTGCTGCGCGGGATCTCGAGGGTGAAGTCTCCGTCGCCGAGTTGGATGGCGGCATCGCGTAGCGCCCGGACAGGGCGCGCCAGCCTGCCGGCGATCACATAGCCGATGCCGGCACCGATCGCCACGACGCCGATGGCGAGCGAACCGAGGAGCAGCATGATGCGCTGGGTTCGGGCGTCGCTGGCCGCGGTGGATTGTTCGGCGCGGATGGCGCCAATGATCTGTTCGTTGGCGGCAACGGGCACGGCCACGACCCGCGTGCGGTCCGTTTCGGAGTCGGTGACGTGGTTGGTCAACGCACGTTGGGTTGCGGCGTCGGCGGTGGGTGGTCCGACTCCGGTGACCAGTGCACCGCTGGGGTTGTAGAGGGCGAGCTGGATGCCATCAGCGTTCGGCGGTAGTTCCACGGTGTCGCCGCTCGTGGCGTAGTCGCCGGGTACGACCCTGGTTGTCAGGATGGCTTGTCGTTCGACTCGCAGCATCGCGTCCTCGTCGACGAAACGTTCAACGACGATCGCGAGCGGTAACGCGAAGAGTGCGAGCGCGAGCGCGACGACCGAGAAAATCGCGAGCAGGATACGGCGCCTCATCGGAGCTCGTAGCGGTAGCCGATGCCGCGCAGGGTGGTGATGCGGCTGTCTCGGCCAGGGCGGTCGATTCTGCGGCGGAGCGCGGAGATGTGGAAGTCGAGTGTTTTGGTGGACCCGAACCAGTTGGTGTCCCACACGTCGGCCATCAGCGTCTCGCGTGGCACGGCTTGACCAGCGTCGGCGAGGAGTCGGGCGAGCAGGTCGAATTCCTTTACGCGGAGCCCGATCTCGATGCCGTCGATCAACACGCGGCGCGCTCCGAGGTCGATGATGAGGTCACCGAAGGTGGTGCGTGTGAGTTGGTTGGAGTCGCTGCGTCGGAGTTGGGCGCGGATGCGGGCCATCAGTTCGGCGAGACGGAAGGGTTTAGTGATGTAGTCGGCAGCGCCGGCGTCGAGACCGATGACGATGTCGAGTTCTTCGTCGCGGGCGGTCACTATCACGATCTCGACGGTGGGGTCGAGTCGGTGGATTCGCCGGCACACCTCCAACCCGTCGATGTCAGGAAGGCCGAGATCGAGAACGACGAGATCAGGCCGGTTGGTGCGGGCAGCTGCGACGGCGTCGTGGCCGGTCTGGACCCATTCGGCCGTGTAGCCGTTGCCTTCGAGTGCGCGGTGCAGCGTCGACCCGATGCGTTCGTCGTCCTCGACGACCAGGATCCGTTCCCCGTTCACTGGGCACACGGTACGGCAACTTGCGGGACGTGCGATCGAGGCCGATCGAGTTCTGGCTGAGTCCTCACCGTCGTCGGGGTATCTGCTCGCCGACCGACCCGTACCGTCGATCACGTCAATAACGCATCGAATCAGGAGTGGATCATGGACATCAAACCTACGGTCGCTATCACTGGAATCACGCTGGCGCTGCTCGCCTCGGCCTGCAGCGCAGCGTCACCGTCCGCACAGTCGACATTTGCGCCCCGAAACACGGGTGGTTCGACGGTGACAGTCGCGCCGAAAACGCCGGGGTCGGTCTCGGTTGCGTCGACAGTCGCCGCGCCGCCAACCACGATTCCCGGCGCCGTCGACCCGAACGCGCCCGAGGTCGTCGCGCCCGGTGACATTCCCGACAATCAGGCGTTCGTCGAGTTCGTCTCGGCTGATGGTCGCTATGCGGTGAAGGTTCCCGAAGGGTGGGCTCGCACCGAACACGCGGGTGTGGTGACCTTCACCGACAAGTACAACTCGATCGCGGTCTCATCGTCGCCGGCGTCGGTGGCGCCGACCGTGGCATCAGTGAAGGCGACCGGGCTCACCGACGTGTCGAGCGATCCGACGTACACGCTGAACGACGTCAAGCCCGTCACTCGCAAGGCCGGCAGCGGGGTGCTCGCCACCTACCTGATCGGTAGCGCACCGAACCCGGTGACCGCCAAGAAGGCGTTGCTCGCTGTCGAGCGGTACCTGTTCGTCCGCAACGGCCAGCTGGTCACCATGACCTTGTCGGGTGCAAAGGGTGCCGACAACGTCGACCCGTGGAGGATTGTCAGTGACTCGCTGGTGTGGAAATGAGCACCACGCGCCCCGGCTTGACCGGTCGTGGAACACCTGGCGATGCTCCAGTGGTGGAGGCGGTCGACCTGTACCGGTTCTTCCACGCCGGCGACGACGAAACGCTTGCGCTGCGCGGTGTGTCGCTGCGCCT
>JAYTWP010000029.1:0-16766 GCA_043743395.1 Actinomycetota bacterium
GACCTCGACCTCGCTCGTCGCCGCATCAGCTTGTCGATCAAGCAGGCAGCCGAGGGCGGCGAGTTGGCCGAAGAGTACCGTCAGCACTTCGAGATGGACGAGCACGGTAACTGGGCAGCCGGTACGGACGATATCGAACGCGAGTCCGCGTGGGCCGAGTACTACCAGGCCACTGGCGGAGCGCCATCCGATGCAGGAGACGCATCGCCCGCTCCTGCTGGCGAAGCAGATGCCGCGCCGGCCGTCGCTGACGAAGAGGCCGTCGCTGAAGAGGCTGTCGCTGAAGAGGCTGTCGCTGAAGAGGCTGTCGCCGTAGAGGCTGTCGCCGTAGCGGCTGTTGCAGAAGAAGCCGTTGCCGAATAGTCGGTCCGGAACAAAGGCGGCACTCGTGCCACCACAGAACTCAATGAATGGGGCCGGGAAGCCGGCCCCATTTCTATTTCAGGCGAACGATGCCCATGCGTACGGCAGTGAGCACGGCTTGCGTGCGGTCGCGAGCATCGAGCTTTTCGTAAATGGAAGCCAGGTGGTTCTTCACTGTCTTTTGGCTGATGAACAAGCGCGACGCAATCTCGCTCGTACCAAGCCCATCGACCACGAGCTGCAGCACTTCCTCTTCGCGTGGCGAGATCAGCGGCTCGTCGTCGGCATCGACGTTGTGCGCCTCACTGAGCATCAGCGAAGCCAAGTTCTTGGAGAGCACCGTGTCGCCAGTGGTGGCGAGCTGAATTGCCTCCACCACTTCCTTGACCGAGCAATCCTTGGTGAGGTAGCCGGTCGCACCCGCACGCAGCGCCGAATCGATGATGCTGCGGTCCATGTGCATCGTCAGGATGATCACCTTCTGGCGGGCATCGGCTTTAAGGAGTCGGCGCGTTGCTTCAATGCCATCGACGTTGGGCATTGATACATCCATGAGGACAACGTCTGGACGTAATTCGAGCGCAAGCCGCACACCAATCTCGCCGTCGCCGGCCTCGCCGACGATGTTGACGCCCTCGGCTTCGAGGCCGCGGCGCAGTCCTTGGCGCAGCATTGTGTGATCGTCGACGAGTAGCACGGTCAATCCCATTGTCTTGCCCCTTGTGGCTGGCGGAGTCCAATACGAATGACCGTACCGCTCGGGGACGATTCTGTGGTGAGTTGGGCGCCAATACTTGCTGCGCGTTCGCGCATCCCCATCATTCCGTAGGAGTCGATTCGGGCCGTGTCGGCAGCGAGGCCGACTCCGTTGTCTCGAATCGTGAGGATCGCGTGCGACGGTTTGCAGACCCATCGCACGGATGCGATGTTCGCTTGGGCGTGGCGCTCGACGTTGATCAGCGCCTCTCGCGCGATGTGCCACAGCTCGCGTTCTTGGGCGATGCTCAAGCGCATGCTCTGATTGGATTCAAACGTGATTTCTAATCCGCTTCGGGTGCGCACACGATCGACGAACTGTTTGAGAGTTGAGGACAGATCTTGCGTTTCTGAGACGTCGGAGCGTAGGTCGTACAGCGTCTCGCGAATGTTGCCGATCATGCTGCTGACTTGCAGCCGCAACTCTTTGAGCGCAGTGTCAACGGAGTCGCCACGTGATGCCGTGGTGATCGAGCGATCAATCTCGAAACCCAAGAAGGCCAGCGACGAGCCGATGTCATCATGGATGTCACGAGCAATGCGGTTGCGTTCCTCATCGGCGGACGCGATGCGAAGTCGCTTGAACAGTCGTGCGTTGTCGATGGCGATGCCGAAGGGTTCGGCGAGACCATGCAGGATCTCGGCTTGCTGCTGTCCGAAATGGGCCGGATCGAGCGATTCAACGGCGATAATGCCGATAACTGAACCGCGAGCGCGCAAGGCCGCGTAGAGGCCAGAACGCGCGCCGGGGCCGAGTCCCTCTGCCCCCAGGCCGCCATCGCCCGACCCGGGGTTCAAGTTGTCGCGGCGGACCGTCTTTGGGGCTCTGAGCGCCTCTAGGGCAGCGTCCGGCAGCGCGAGCTGGCGGCGCGATCCATCGAGCGTGTAGCCCTGGATCCTTGCCGGCGTGAGGCTGTTGGTGATGTCGTTGTGCAGCAAGATGGTGAGCATGCTGTGGTCGATGAGCGACTGCACGCGGGCCACGGTGGAGTCGAGCACGTCTTGAAGGTCGAGCGATGCAGGCAGGGTTTGTGCGATTCGCTGCAAGGAGAACAACAAGGCATTGGCTTCGGCCAGGCGGCCGACGCGGTCAAGCGCAGCTTGTTGATGCCGTGCCGATTCGAGCGAAGCCCGATGCGACACGCCACTGGTGACGGCGACGAGCAACAGCAGGCCGATCCAGAGCTCGGATTCGCGGATTGCTTGATGGGCACCGACGTCCTTGAGATATTGAACGGTGATGATCGCGGCTGCGGCGGCGCCAAGTTGGGCACTGAATATGGTGCCCCCGACGAAACCGGCGAGCATGCAGCTCGGAACGAGGCAGACCGCGAGGGGCGAGCTCCACCCACCCGTAACGAGGACTGCACTGGTGACGAGTGCAACCTCGACGACGACGCGAAGACGCGTGCGGTTGTCGTTGCGGTACGGGACTGGCCTGACAATGGCGAACACGGTGTACACGGCGACCAGGCCCGTAGCAACAGAGAGTTCCCAGTTCGCTTTGTTGTATGCGTCGAAGCCGCGAACGACGGCACCGATAAAGGCCGCGATACGAAATGGCATGAGCGGAGCGGCCTGAACCGTGGCGATCAGCTTGGAGGCCTCGCCCCGGTCGACCTTGCGCCGATCAACGCCGATATACGTGCTGGCGTGGCTCCGCCGGCGTTCGACGAGCGGCCACGACATCTGCTCGCTTTCGGTCGAGGTGGGCTGACGGGTATCTCGGACGCTGTCGATGGACAGCGACGCCTGAGATTGTTCACCTGGATCGCCCGTCACGGTCGCGATGGTAGCGGCGCTTGTTGCTACCGTCGTCGCATGATCGTCGTTGGACTGACCGGTGGGATTGGTTCTGGTAAGTCAACGGTGTCCTCAGAGCTGAACGGAATGGGGGCCGTGATCATCGATGCCGACCAGATGACGCGCGAATTGCAGCAGCCCGGCACCCCGGTTTTCAAGGCGATCGTTGAACGATTCGGGCCCGAGGTTGTCGCCGCCGATGGCTCCCTCGATCGACTCGCGCTCGCCGCCATCGTGTTCCCGAATCCCGAGATCCTCAAGGAATTGAATGCGATCGTGCACCCCGAGGTGGGTAAGGCGATCCGTTCTCGCATGCGTGAGCATCTCGGGACCGATGCCGTGGTGGTGCTCGACGTGCCGCTGCTGATCGAGAACAGTCGGTATCCCGTTGGGGGCGTAGCCGTCGTCGATACCCCGGTTGATGTCGCTGTCGATCGATTGGTGCGATTGCGCGGCATGGACGAAGCCGATGCCAGAGCGCGGATCGCTCGACAGGCCACACGTGAGGAACGTCTCGCCAAGGCCGATTACGTCATCGATAACTCGGGGGATCGCGACGCTCTCGCGGCGAGAGTGCCGGCGCTTTGGCAATGGATGCAATCATTGCCGCCAGTGGCGAACGACGATCCGCGACTCGCCGATCCAACCGAGGTTTGCGCCGGTGGCGACGGGAAGAGTCTGCCCTAGATCGAACGGTTGTTCGCTGATACACTGTGCGAGTGATTCCGTTCAAAGTGGTCTCCGACTTCGCGCCTGCAGGTGATCAGCCCGCGGCGATTGCTCAGCTGTCCGAGGGCATCGAACGTGGTCTGCGTTTCCAGACGTTGCTTGGTATCACGGGGTCGGGCAAGTCGGCCACCATTGCGTGGACGATCGAGAACGTGCAAAAGCCCACTCTGATCTTGGCTCCCAACAAGTCGCTCGCGGCGCAGTTGACGCAGGAGATGCGCGAGTTCTTCCCTGAAAACCGCGTTGAGTACTTCGTCAGTTATTACGACTACTACCAGCCCGAGGCATACATGGCTTCCAGCGACACCTACATCGAGAAGGACTCGTCGATCAACGACGAAATCGATCGGCTGCGCCACAGTGCAACAGCAGCACTGCTCACGCGCCGCGACACCATCGTGGTGGCGTCGGTCAGCTGTATCTACGGCATGGGTAACCCCGAGGAATACAAGGGCCAGTTGCTCGAACTGCATACTGGCGTCGATTACGACCAACGCAGCATTCTCCGCCGACTCGTCGATCTGCAGTTCGATCGCAACGACATCGCGCTCGGGCGTGGCAAGTTTCGTGTGCGCGGGGACACGATCGAGATCCATCCGTCATACGACGAAACCGTGTTGCGCATCGAGATGTTCGGCGACACCGTCGATCGGATCACGGTCATCGACCCACTGACGGGCGAGCAACTCAACGAACTCAGCCAAGTGATGATCTTCCCGGCCACGCACTACGTCGCAGGCGACGAACGCATGCGCAAGGCAGTCGTGGGCATTGAAGCCGAACTACAAGAGCGTCTGGCGCAGTTCGAATCGGAAGGCAAGCTGCTCGAGGTGCAGCGCCTCCGTATGCGCACCGAATACGACCTCGAGATGATCCAGGAAGTCGGCTACTGCAACGGCATCGAGAACTACTCCATGCATATCGACGGCCGCTCCTACGGCGAGCCCCCATTCACGCTTATCGACTATTTCCCAGACGATTTCCTTCTGGTCATCGACGAGAGTCATGTCGCCGTACCCCAATTGCATGGGCAGTACATGGGCGACCTCAGTCGTAAGGATCAGCTCATCGAGCACGGGTTCCGTCTACCCAGCGCGCGCGACAATCGCCCGCTTCGCTTCGAGGAAGTGCTCGAGCGCATTCCCCAATGTGTGTTCCTGTCAGCCACGCCGTCCGCATACGAGCTGAAGGTGTCCGATCAGGTGGTCGAACAGATCGTTCGCCCAACCGGGCTGATCGATCCCGAGGTCATCGTCAAGCCCACCAAGGGGCAGATCGACGACCTCATCGACAATGTGAACAAGCGTGTCGCGCAGGGCGACCGCGTACTCATCACCACGCTCACCAAGAAGATGGCCGAGGACCTCACCGAGTACCTCCTCGAGCAGGGCCTTCGTGTGCGTTATCTACACAGCAACATCGACACCATCCAGCGCATCGAGACCTTGCGCGGCTTACGTCTTGGCGAGTTCGATGCGCTCGTCGGTATCAACCTGCTGCGCGAGGGACTCGATCTCCCCGAGGTGTCACTCGTGGCCATTCTCGATGCCGACAAAGAGGGCTTTCTGCGCAGCGAGACATCGCTCATCCAGACGATGGGCCGCGCCGCCCGCAACGTCGACGGTCAAGTCATCATGTATGCCGACCGCATCACCAACTCAATGACCAAGGCGATCGAAGAGACACAGCGTCGTCGCGAGCGTCAGATCGCCTACAACCTCGAGCACGGCATCGATCCCCAGACCATTCGAAAGGCCGTGGGCGACATCTTGTCGTTACTGCGGCCCGACTCGTCGTCGCCAGTACCGGGCAAGGACCGTCGCAAACAACGCGAGCGCGACAAGGTCCAACGCGAACTCAAGACGTTGCCGCAGCAAGAGTTGGCGCGGCTCATTCTCACCCTCGAAGAGGAAATGCACGAGGCGTCCGTCGAGCTTCGGTTTGAATACGCGGCACGTCTCCGCGATGAGATCAATGACCTCCGCCGCGAACTCCGCGATGCCGGCTGACCCCTCCACCCCATTCCCCGCGCCCCAGTTTTCGGGTGCCTGCTTTTCTAGATAGGTTCGCCAGATGGCCGACAAGATCATCGTTCGCGGTGCACGCGAGCACAACCTGCGCAATGTCAGCGTCGACCTGCCGCGCGACAAGCTGATCGTGTTCACCGGTTTGTCCGGTTCGGGCAAGTCCAGTCTTGCGTTCGACACCATCTACGCCGAGGGTCAGCGGCGCTATGTCGAATCCCTCAGCGCCTACGCCCGTCAGTTCTTGGGTCAGATGGACAAGCCCGATGTCGACGTCATCGAGGGCCTCTCGCCCGCGATTTCCATCGACCAGAAATCGGCGAGCCGCAACCCGCGGTCCACTGTCGGCACTATCACCGAGGTCTACGACTACTTGCGTTTGCTGTACGCGCGCATCGGTATCCAGCATTGTCCTAACGACGGCACGCGCCTGCAACGTCAGACGCCCCAACAAATCGTTGATCGCATCTTGCTCATGCCCGACGGCACCCGGTTCCAGGTGCTCGCGCCCGTAGTGCGCGGACGAAAGGGCGAGTACAAGACCCTGCTCGAAGATCTGGCCGGGCAAGGTTTCGTGCGTGCCCGCGTTGATGCCGAACTCGTCGATATCGCCGAGTTCCTCAAGCGCGACGAAAGCCTGGCTCGCTACGAAAATCACTCGATCGAAGTCGTCATCGACCGACTCGTGCGTCGCGACGGTATCGAGCGCCGCCTCACCGACAGTTTGGAAACGGCACTGAAATTGGCCGATGGCGTGGCCGAGATCGAGATCGTGGGGACCGACGGCGCGGCGCAGGACACGCTCACGTTCAGCCAGCATCTCGCGTGTCCGAAGTGTGGCACCAGCTTCGAAGAACTCGCGCCGCGCAACTTCTCGTTCAACTCCCCGTACGGCGCGTGCGCTGCGTGCGACGGCCTGGGCACCACGTTCGAGATCGACCCCGAACTCATTGTTCCGGACCCAGAGCTGTCGATATCGGGTGGCGCTATTGCGCCATGGCGTTCGGCTCATACCCAGTACTTCAACCGCATGATCGAGGCGGTTGCCGATGTCTATGAGATCGATATCGAGGCGCCATGGAGTGCAATGAATGCCAAGCAGTTGAAGGTCATCCTGCACGGCGTCGAAGGCAATCTGGCCGTGAAATACAAGAACCGCTACGGCAGGGTGCGTGCCTACTCGACGGCCTACGAAGGCGTGATCCCATGGATCAAGCGGCGCCACCAGAGCGCCGAGAGCGATTGGAGCCGCGAACAGTACGAGGGTTATATGCGGCTTGTACCGTGCCCTACATGTGCCGGAGCGCGACTCAAGCCGGCCAGCCTTGCCGTCACGGTGAACGGCAAACACATCTCGGATGTCTGCGACATGAGCATTGGCGAGTCGGCGAAGTTTCTCGTCGGTCTTGAGCTCAGCGAGCGTGATCGTCTGATCGCCGAGCGTGTTGTCAAAGAGGTCAACGCGCGGCTCGGCTTTTTACTCGACGTCGGCTTGGACTATCTCTCGCTTTCGCGCTCGGCGGCAACGCTGGCTGGCGGCGAGGCACAGCGCATTCGCTTGGCGAGCCAGATCGGTTCCGGTCTCGTCGGAACCTTGTACGTACTCGACGAACCGTCCATCGGCTTGCACCAGCGAGACAACCATCGCCTCATCGAGACGCTCGAGCGATTGCGCGACCTCGGCAACACCGTGCTGGTGGTCGAACACGACGAGGACACCATTCGCGCCAGCGACTGGATCGTCGATATTGGCCCAGGTGCTGGCGAGCACGGCGGTGCGGTGGTCTACAGCGGGCCGGTCAAGGGCATTCTCAAGACCAAAGAATCGGTGACGGGTCAGTACCTCTCAGGCAAGCGCAGCATCCCGGTGCCCAAGCAGCGACGAAGCCCCGGAAGCGACTGGCTCACGGTCAAGGGCGCGCGTGAGCACAACCTGCAAAACATCGATGTGCGCATTCCACTTGGGTGCTTCGTGGCGGTCACAGGTGTGTCCGGATCGGGCAAGAGCTCATTGGTGCGCGACATCTTGTTGCCCACGCTGATGCAGAAGATCTACAAGTCCAAGCAGGCAGCAGGACGGCACACTTCGGTGGTGGGCATCGAGATGCTCGACAAGGTCATCGACATGGATCAGTCGCCCATCGGTCGAACGCCGCGCTCCAACGCGGCTACGTACACGGGAGTGTTCGACAACGTTCGTAAGTTGTTCGCGAGTACTCAAGAAGCAAAGGTGCGCGGCTACATGCCCGGCCGGTTCAGCTTCAATGTCGCCGGTGGACGATGCGAGGCGTGCAGCGGAGACGGCACGATCAAAATCGAGATGCACTTCCTTCCCGATGTGTATGTGCCGTGCGAGGTCTGCAAGGGCGCCCGCTACAACCGCGACACGCTCGACATCCAGTTCAAGGGCAAGAACATCGCCGAGGTTCTCGACATGCCCGTGGCCGACGCAGTCGACTTCTTCATCAACCAGCCTGCGATCGCGCGCTACATGCAAACGCTCGTCGATGTTGGCCTCGGTTATGTTCGTCTCGGTCAGCCTGCTCCTACGTTGTCGGGTGGCGAGGCGCAGCGCGTCAAGCTCTCAGCCGAGTTGGCCAAGCGGTCGACGGGTCACACTATCTATCTCCTCGATGAGCCGACTACAGGTCTGCATTTCGAAGACGTCCGCCGTCTGCTCACGGTGCTGTCCCGACTCGTGGATCAGGGCAACACGGTATTGGTGATCGAACACAACCTCGATGTCATCAAGACTGCCGACTGGATCATCGATCTCGGCCCCGAGGGTGGGGGCGGGGGAGGCCTCATCGTTGGTGAAGGTCCGCCCGAACACATCGCTGGCGTGCCAGGGAGCCACACCGGCCGCTTCCTCAAGCCGTTGCTCGGTATCTAGTTGCCCTGTTTGCCCTAGTTGCCCTGTTTGCGCAGTCGCTTGCTGGCTTCGTTGAGGCGCCGCTTCTCGTCGGCGGTCAAACCGTCCATACCCACGACCGCAATCTTGTCGAGGATCCGGTCCACCTCGGCCTGATCCTGCATCGGGGTATAGGTGGGTGTTGTTGGCCAGCGACCCTCGACCACCACTGGACCACTCAGCTTGCGCTTCGCGGACTTTTGGCCACCTTTACCCAATTTGATCTTGGGCAGCCACTGCAGGTCGGTGAGCATGCCGAAACTCCGTGCCGACCACACCGCGGTAGCGATCGTCACGAGCAAGACGATGATCAGCTCGCCCGCTCTGTCCGCGACATACTGCAGGATCTCTATACCGACGAGCACGACGGCAAGCACCCACGCCGGAATGCCGAAGAAAAATGGCGCGCGCGGGTTTTGCACGACGAATACGACGAACAAGGCGACCTCGACCGAGCGGATCGAGAACAGCGGAACATCAAGGCCCGTGGCCACCAGACCCGGGATCACCGCAATGAGTACAAGCGTCCACGCGAACTTCGCCCGGCCGATCTGGTTCTCGACTTCCTTACCGAAATACCAGAACAGCGCGATTGAGACCACGTTCCAGAGCGCCTGACTTCCGGCCAGATCGTTGGTGATCGGCCAAGTGAACAGCCGCCAAATCTGGCCAGAGGTGACGTCGCTGGGGATGAGTTCCGAATGCGCCCAGGCAGCGCTGTCTGCAGCCCATACAAAGATCGAGAGTACGCACAACGCCGTTACCAGCACGGTGGTGGAGACATCGAGCGACCCCACGCGGAACCAGGGATCGGTGTGGCCACGACGTGATGGGAATGAGAACCGGTAACGACCTGGCATTCGCACAACCATATCGCTGTACCCCCCGATGGCCGCGTCATCAGCCGGGGACGCCACGTAAGCTCAGCGGATCATGGTGAAACGCCCACCGACCGGAAGCATCCCCGAAACCCCTGGCTCGTACCAATTCAAGGACGCTGAGGGCCGAGTCATCTATGTGGGCAAGGCGTCGAACTTGCGGCAGCGATTGAGCAACTACTTCCAGGATCCGCGCAACATGCACGTCCGCACCGCGCAGATGGTGTCGACGGCGCAGACCGTGGAGTGGATCGAGGTTCGCAACGAAGTCGAGGCATTGATGCTCGAGTTCAGCCTCATCAAGCAGCACCGGCCACGGTTCAACATTCGGCTGCGTGATGACAAGAGTTACCCGTTTCTTGCAGTCACGATGGATGAAGAATGGCCGCGTGCGCTGGTGATGCGCGGTCGCAAACGCAAGGGAGTTCGCTACTTCGGACCATATGCACACGCGTATGCGATTCGCGACACACTCGACCTGCTTCTGCGCAGCTTCCCAGTTCGTACGTGTAGCAATGGCAAGTTCAACGAGCATCATCGTCTGGGCCGGCCATGCCTGCTGTTCCACATCGAAAAATGCAGCGGTCCGTGTGTCGGCAACATCGAACGTCCCGAGTATTTCCAACAGGTCACTGAGCTGTGTGACTTCCTCGACGGTGACACCGATGAGATCGTCGACCGACTCGAAGCCGACATGCGCGCCGCGGCGAAAGAACTCGAGTTCGAGCGCGCCGCTCGGTTGCGTGATCGTTGGGCCGCGGTGCAGCGCGCGATCGAGAAGCAACAGATGGTCGCCGAACGCAGTGAGGACATCGACGTCATCGGTCTCGCCGAAGACGAGCTCGAAGCAGCGGTGCAGGTGTTCTTCGTGCGTAAGGGTCGCGTCGTCGGGCGTAAAGGGTTCGTGCTCGACAAGGTCGAAGATCTGTCGCCGGGCGGTCTCGTCGACCGAATCATGGAGCAGATGTACGGAGACGAGCCTCCACTCGGAATCCCCAAGCAGGTCCTCGTACCTGTTGAGGCTGAGGATGCCGAGACGTATGAGGAGTGGCTCACCCACCTCCGCGGGTCACGCGTGCAGATACGCGTGCCTCAGCGTGGAGACAAGCGCGATTTACATGAGACCGTCACCCGTAATGCCAAGGAAGAGTTCACCCGTCACCGGTTGCGTCGTGCCGCCGACCACAACACGCGCAGCCGCGCGTTGATAGAGCTGCAGGATTTGCTCAGCCTGCCCGAGGCGCCGTTGCGCATCGAGTGCTACGACATGGCGCACTTGCAGGGCACCGACTACGTCGGCTCGATGGTTGTGCTCGAAGACGGTTTGCCGAACAAACGCGAGTACCGCCGTTTCAAGGTGAAGACCGTCGAGGGCAACGACGATTACGCCGCGATGGAAGAGGTTCTGACACGTCGCCTGACCGCCTATCTCGAGCAGCGCGATCAGCCGGTGAACGAACGCGGCGATCGTCCCGGCAAGTTCGCCTACCCGCCACAGCTCCTGCTCGTTGATGGCGGCAAGGGTCAACTCGCAGTGGCGGATCGCGTCGTGCGTGCACTGGGACTCGAAGACGAAATCCCGATCGCATCATTGGCGAAGCGTTTCGAAGAGGTCTACGTGCCGGGAAGCTCACAGCCGGTGAACGTGCCGCGGGGGAGCGAGGCACTGTTCATGCTGCAACGAATTCGCGATGAAGCGCACCGATTCGCGAACAGCTTTCACCGTGAGTTACGCGGCAAGCGGATGACCAAGAGTTCGCTCGACGACATCGTTGGGCTGGGCGACAACCGCAGAACCCGCTTGACCAAGGAACTCGGTGGAGTCAACGCAGTCAAGAAGGCATCGCTCGACACACTGAAATCGCTCACCTGGCTCCCTGATTCGGTAGCGAAAGCGATCTACGCGAAGTTTCACCCAGAGCCTCCGCAGTAAGGCTGCAGCCGCAGCGGTCGACACGTTCAGAACGCCGACAACACCTCGGCCTGTAGACGTTGGTAGGCGTGTATCCGTTGTTCTGGGCTCTTGCCGAGCGTGAAGTCGGGGATTGCGAACTCGTCGACCCCTTGTGCCACGTACTCGCCGATCAGGTCGGTCAGTTCGCTTGCGCCACCGACCAACGATCTACCCGCCGGTGCCCGTTCGCGAATGAGATCGCGCTGCGCGTCGTCGTCGGTGAAGAACACCATCGCTTGGGCCGAGCGTCGCACGGTGGCCGGGTCGCGGTGCTCGGTTGCGCAGGCTTGGAGAAAGCCTTGCGTTCGGTCGGACACCGTGCTCGGGTCGCCCCACGTGTTCCACTCGTTCGCCCAACGTGCAGTCAGACGCATCATCCGTGGACTTGAGGTGCCGACGAGAAGGGGCAGTGGGGTCTGCACCGGCTTGGGCTCGAACGGTGCGTCGGTGAGTTGGTAATACTTGCCGCTCATCTCGGTGTGGCGGTCGTGCAACAGTCGGTGCAGCACCTCGATGCCTTCAGAGAAACGGTTGACCCGCTCGCCGGGTGGGGGGAGCTCGAAGCCATAGGCGGCGTGCTCGTTGACCTGCCAACCCGCGCCGATACCCAACACAGCGCGGCCGCCGCTGATGTGGTCGACGGTGGTGACTCGTTTTGCGAGCACGACGGGATGGTGGATGGTGAGCGGCGACACCATCGAGGTCAACCTGATGCGTGGAACCGCAGCGGCGACGCCCGCCAACACGCTCCAACATTCCAGAGCGGGTTCTTCGCTCGGGGTGTCGTCATTGGTCTGGGGCATGAAGTGGTCGGCGTACCAGAGGGCGTGCCATTCGTTTGCCTCGAGATAGCGGGCGACATCGAGCACCTCGCTCCACGAGCGTTCGTACGACGTCCAAGCTGAGAATTTCATCTTACGACCGTAACTCAGTCCGGGATTCGCTGGTTGAGGTAGCTGCGTTCAGCGCAGCGCGTTTGGTGTATTGATTGCTGAACACCACGGCGGCCACGAGCAGCGAGACAATGATGCCAAGTGACACATAGGTGTCCAGATGAAACCAATGTGACACCGCCATCTTCAGACCGACGAAGATGAGAATTCCGCCGAGCGCGTGGGAGAGGTAATGGAACTTCTCTTTTGCGTTCGCAAGCAGAAAGTACATCGCGCGTAGTCCGAGGATCGCGAATGCGTTCGACGACAACACGATGAACGGCTCCTTCGAAACAGCGAGGATCGCTGGGACGGAATCGACCGCAAAGATGACGTCAGTCACCTCGATCACCACCAGTGCTGCGAGCAGCGGGGTTGCCGCGCGACGGGCGTTCACTCGGGTGAGGAATCGGTGGCCGTCGAACTCACTGGTGACGGGCATGATCCGCGACAGCAGCTTCAGGCCGTGGGTGGCCTGCTCGGTGCCTTCATCAGCGCGGTGGCGGATGACCTTGGCCCCGGTGTAGATAAGAAAGCCGCCGAAGCCGACCAATAGCCACCAAAACGAGGTGAGCAACGCGCTGCCTGCAAAGACAAAGATCGTGCGCAACGACAGCGCGCCGAAGATGCCCCAGAACAGCACCCGGTGCTGGTATTTGATCGGGATAGCCATCGCCGTGAACACCATCGACCAGACGAACACGTTGTCGACGCTCAATGATTTCTCGATGAGATAGCCGCTGATGTACTCGCCGAATGCAGCGCTGCCGAAGCCGAATGCAACGACGCCGCCGAAGGCCAGGCCGCAGGCAACCCACACCGATGACTCAATCAATGCTTCGCGGGGTGTCGGTGGGTGATCATCGCGGTGCCGGTACAAATCGATGGCGAGCATGACCGCGATCGCGGCCCCGAGGGCGACCCACGCCCAAGCTGGTACATCGAGATCGACAAAGTTGCCTGAGCCTGCACGTGCGAAGATGGCCATGAGGGGTACCCCTGTTCCGCGCCGCAGCGCTGATACAGGAGGTCTTCCCCACCTCTCAACGAGGCGGACGCACCGGGCCAAGAGTTGGCTTGGCCGTGATGACGGCGCGTCACTTGACGGGGTACTCCCCTCCGCCGAAGACTCTACCGGTACGCTGGCCATATGGCCACCGATGACCTTTGGGAAACCCACGCCGACTGGTGGATCGACGGGTTCACCGATGGTGCCGACATCGAATACGAAGAGCAAATCTTGCCTCTCGCGGCGACCGAACTGGCCGGTGCGAAGAGTGTGCTGGACGTCGGTTGTGGGGACGGGCAAGTCAGCCGGCTTGCGGTAGCGATCGGCGCGGAGCGCGTGGTGGGGGTCGACCCCACATGGAATCAAGTCAAGGTTGCCCAACAACGTAGCGGTGGAGCCGTGTACGTGAGATCGGGTGCAGCCGCTCTCCCGTTCCCCGATCGATCGTTCGCAGCTGTTGTGGCCTGCCTGGTGTTCGAGCACATTCGTGACGTCGATGCAGCCATCGCCGAAGTGGCGCGAGTCCTCGAGCCTGGTGGCCGCTTTTGCTTCTTCCTCAACCACCCACTGTTGCAGGTGCCCAACAGCGGGTGGATCGACGACCAGATGCTCGACCCTCCCGAGCAGTACTGGCGCATCGGTCCGTATCTCATCGAGGACGAGACAATCGAGGAGGTCGAGAAGGGCGTCTTTATTCCGTTCATCCATCGCCCCCTCAGCCGGTACATCAACGCGTTGGCCGACAACGGTCTGATGCTCGAACGGATGGTCGAGCCTGCTCCGCCGCCTGGCTTCCTCGCCAAGGCATCCGAGTACGAAGCGGCCGCGTCAATCCCGCGCTTGCTGTATCTGCGTACGCGCAAGCGATGACAACTACGATTCGGTGCAATGGCTGACGTTCTTGTCATTACTGGGCTCTCCGGCGCAGGGCGTTCTCACGCGGCCGATTTCCTCGAGGACATGGGTTGGTTCGTGGTCGACAACCTGCCTGTAGCGCTCATGGACAAGATCATCGAGCTCGGTATCGGGGCGGGGGTCGGTGCGGGCACTGGTTACCAACAGTTGTGCGTTGTGGTCGGCCCAACAGCCGATCAGACAGATGTCGTCAACGAAATCCGCCAGCTTCGCAACAAGGGCCACCGAGTACGCGTCCTCTTTCTCGAGGCGAGCACCCCAGAACTCGTCAAGCGGTACGGCAGCACGCGCCGCAAGCATCCACTTGATGATGGAGCGGCCGCGATGACCGTGGCCATCGAGCGTGAGCGTGCGCTGCTCGACCCCGTCAAGGCAGAGTCCGACCTCATCATCGACACCACCTCGCTCAGCGTTCACCAACTCAAGTCGCGCATCACTGACGCGTTCGTGAACGAGGCCGACAGTGCTGCGATGCGCACCGCGATCACCAGCTTTGGCTTCAAGCACGGGATCCCGCTCGATGTGGACCTCGTCATGGATGTGCGCTTCCTCCCAAACCCGCATTGGATCGAGCAGCTGCGACCGCTGAGTGGTCTCGATGAACCCGTGCGGTGCTACGTGATGGATCAGCCCGACACGGTCGATTTTCTCAGCCGATTCGAGCACCTGCTCGAGTTGTTGCTGCCAGCGTACGCGAACGAGGGCAAGAGCTATCTCTCCATCGCCATCGGCTGCACCGGCGGGCAGCACCGCTCGGTCGCGATCTCCGAGGAGCTTGCCGTCTGGATGCGCGCTCAGGGGTATCAACCGCGGGTATCGCACCGAGACCTGCCGTAGCGTCAGTAGCGAGTGGCGTCTTCGTGACGTGAGAGGTGAGCCACTAAGGTTGTAATGAACTCTTCCCTTATGAAAGGACACGTCGCGCATGACGGTTCGTGTAGGCATCAACGGATTTGGCCGCATCGGTCGCAACTTCTTCCGGGCGGCGAAGCTCCGCGGCGCTGATATCGACTTCGTGGCCGTGAATGACCTTGGGTCGCTCACCACGATGGCGCATCTGTTGAAGTACGACTCAATTGCAGGGCAACTTCCCAACAACATCAAGGCGGTGAAGGACGGCATCAGCGTCGATGGCGACACCTTGAAGGTCTTGCAGATGCGCAACCCCGACGAACTGCCGTGGGCCGATCTCGGTGTCGATGTCGTTGTTGAATCCACCGGATTCTTCACTGATCGCGCCAAGGCCGCGCTGCATCTCGATGGCGGCGCGCCGTTGGTGATCGTGAGCGCCCCCGCAAATGGTGCAGATGCAACATTTGTATACGGCGTCAATCACCTCGACTTCGATCCAGCGAAACACAAGGTCATCTCCAACGCCAGCTGCACCACGAACTGTCTCGTACCCATGATCAAGGTGCTCGACGATGCGTTCGGAATCGACAATGGTTTCATGACAACCGTGCACGCCTACACCGGCGATCAGAACCTCGTGGACGGCCCACATAGCGATCTGCGGCGTGCGCGTGCCGCGGCCATCAACATCGTGCCATCGAGCACCGGTGCAGCACGCGCAACGAGTTTGGTATTGGCAAGCATGAAGGGTCGCTTGGACGGCACAGCACTGCGCGTCCCGGTGCCCACAGGCTCTATCACTGACTTCACCGGCAACCTGAAGAAGTCCGCCACAGTGGCCGAGATCAACGCTGCGTTCAAGGCCGCGTCGCGCGCGTCGCTGAAGGGTGTCTTGAAGTACACCGAAGATCCGATCGTGTCGAGCGACATCGTGTCAGATCCACATAGCTGTGTTTTCGACGCGGGTCTCACCATGAGCATGGGCAATCTCGTGAAGGTGCTCGGATGGTATGACAACGAGTGGGGCTACAGCAACCGTCTCGTCGACCTCACCATGTTTACCGCGAAGGCCATGAAGAAGTCAGCGTCTGTGGCCAAGAAGGCAACCGCTAAGAAAATCCGATGACAGACATTCCGGTTCTTGATGACCTCGGTGATGTCCTTGGTCAGCGCGTGTTGGTGCGAACCGATTTCAATGTCCCGATGAAGGACGGCGAAATCACCGATGACTTCCGGATCCGCGCTGCGTTGCCGACGATCAAGTGGCTGACCGAGAGGGGAGCGAGCGTCGTGTGTGCGAGCCACCTCGGCCGGCCGAAGGGTCGCCCCGAACCCAAGTACAGCATGGCTCCCGTGCGCGAGCGCCTTGCCGAGCTTGCGCCCGGGGTCGACCTCATGGAGAACCTCCGGTTCCATCCCGGTGAAGAAGGCAATGATCCTGCGTTTGTGGCGAACCTCATCGACGGTGTCGACCTCTACGTGAACGACGCGTTCGGTGCAGCTCACCGAGCGCACGCCTCGATCGTTGGGCCGCCCAAGACGCTGCCGTCGGCAATGGGGCTGTTGATGCAGAAAGAAGTCGAGGTGTTGCTCGGCTTACGCAATCAACCGAAGCGGCCGTTCGTTGCTGTGCTCGGCGG
>JAYTWP010000030.1:0-3543 GCA_043743395.1 Actinomycetota bacterium
TCACTTGTCGAGGTACTCGGCCAGGCGTCGGTCGGCGTCGTCACCGAACAGAATAGTGGCCACCTCGCGCAAGCCTGTTGAGCTGCGGATGTCTTCGTCGCGCACGACGAGATCGATCTTCGAGCGGCGACGCATGAAGTCTTCGAGCTTGGTGATCATCTCCGTAGTGGCCTGCAAGTGCAGTTCGACGCGGAGATAGTCCGCACTGTCCATGATGTCTTCACCCATGGTGGGATCGTCGCGAATGGCTTCGAGCATCGAGAAGGCGCGCCGACCATAACGTCGCCACAAACGATCGGTGAGCGGTTCGGTATCGAGCTTGTTGCGCAACGAGTCCAGCTTCATCAGACGCGCCTCGCGGTAGAACTCGGCTCGAGTTGCTGCCGCGGGTTCGCCGTACCAATTGTGCAAATCCTTCTCGAGCGGCACACCTAGTTTTTCGACGGCAGCCGCGACTTCCTCACCCACGTTGAGGCAATCGGTGAGCTTGCCGCCGAAGATCGTGACGACGCGCATGCGCTTGTCGAACTCGATCGAGTGCTTGCGGCTGAGCGAGGTCCAATCGACATCGCGTTGATCGCCGCCGCCACCCTTGACGACCAGCGGTCGCACCCCCGATCGTTCGGAGATGATGTCGGCAACCGTGAGTGGATTGGAGAGGTTTAGTCGGTGATTGATCTGCTCGAGCAGGAACGTCCGGTCGTCATCGTTGACCTCGGTGAAGGGTTCATCGACTCGGGTATCGGTGGTGCCGATCACCGACCGGCGGCCCATAGGGATGACGTAGAAGAGCCGATGTGTGTCATCGAAGAACGCCAACACCCGGTGATGGTCTTTGGTGGTGAGCCGGGGCACAACGAGGTGAATGCCCTTCGAATACACAATCCGATGTCGTGTGCGTAAACCCCACGATGTGTTGAGGCCATCGACGAATGGTCCCGCGGCGTTGATGATCACCTTCGCCGAGGTTGCGAACACGACACCGGAGTCGACGTCGCGCAACACGGCCTTCCATTTGCCGCCCTCACGCGTGGCCGACACGAGCTCGACGTAGTTGGCTGCAGCGGCACCCGCCTCGATCGCCGAGCGCACGAACGAAAACACGAAGCGCGCATCGTTGTCGACCAGGTAGGCATCGCGGTACTCGATGCCGCCACGCACCGACGTTGTGTTGATCACCGGTTCTTCGGCACCGATCTTGGCCACGTTCAACAAGCGTGGATGGCGCGTCCCGAACTGGCCGATGCCCCAATAGCCCAACGCCCCAAGCCCGGCGAACCATGGCGTATACGGTGCGGTCTGATCGAGGCTGGCAAGAAAACTGATCTCCTTGATGTTGTCTGGGTAGGCGTGCATCAGCCGGTTACGAGAACGGCACAGGTTCCACACCAGCAAGAACTCATAGTTCTCGAGGTACTTGAAACCACCCCACACAAGATTCGACGACTCTTGACTGGTGAACGACGCGAAGTCACCACGATCGATGAGGGCGACGGATGCGCCGCGGCCGGCGAGAGCGGCAGCGCTCACCGCGCCATTGATGCCGCCACCGACGACGAGCACATCGAATGATCCGCCACGGATTCGGTCGATGTGAGCCTCGCGCAGTGCCATTCGCTCAGTCTGTCAGTCGGTTCCGGTGATCGCATCTTCAACGGCCAACAGCACCGCATCGCCGTATTGTTCGAGCTTGGCTGGCCCAATGCCCTGAATACCGTGCAATGCGTTCAGGGTGGTCGGCAATGCGAGTGCGATGCGCTCGAGCGTCGCATCGTCGAACACGACGTACGCAGGCTTTCCATTGCGGAGCCGCTCGCGCGACAGCCGCAACAGGTCATGGGCGCGAATGCTCACGGTGGATGGTTTGTCAGCGGCAGGAATCGAAAGCGTTCCGCGCTGGCGGCCTTTTGTCACAACGGTTGAGCCAGTTGCGAACCGTCGCGTGACACCACCGAGCCTGGCGACAACCTCGATCTGCGCGACCGACTCGATCCGCCATTCTTGACCACCATCGATGAGTATCAAGCCCACCGCGCCGAGCACCGCGCCTTTCGGGAACAACGTGTCACGCGATGGCACGGCACGTGCTGAAGCGGGCGCGCGCGTTGATGCGGAACGTGTCGGCGGTTCGGCCGCGAACTCAGGTGGCTCGGTGCGCATCTCATGAATGAACGGACTTGGTTTCGGTCCCGCGATCACAGTGACCTGCTCGCGTCCACGCGTGAGTGCGACGTGAAAGACGCGTCGTTCCTCTTCGAGATCTTCAGCGAGACGGTGCGGGTACTGATCGGCTTCGGCGTGATGCAGGACCACCACCGGCCATTCCTGGCCCTTGACGCGATGCACCGTGGCGAGCACGACGCCATCGTCATTGCGCGGCACGGTCAACTGTTGGCGCAGCCACGCACCAAAACGCGCCGGGTCGGGCTGCAGTGACGCCAACTGCGCGAGGGCGACGAGGTCGTCGTTCTGTGCAGCGCGGTTCATACCGCGGCGGCTGTTGTCGAGGGTTTCGATCGACGCACCGAGGCCGACGTCGTCGGCGAGAGATCGCATCACCTGCGCCGTTGTGCCGCCGCCCGCGATCTTCTGCAATCGAGCGATGTCATCCGCGAACGAGGTGACACGCAGCGCGTCGCGTTCGTTGTTGACCCGACCAGCAAGGCGGTGCAGGTCCCGCAACGAAGACTGCTCAGCGACCCACGTGGCAACGTTGGGGTGCAACGGTCGCGACGGGCGCCGCAATGCCTCGGCAAGGTCGTTCGCATCCAGCTGGGTGGGGTCGGCGACCGACAACCGCAACCACGCCAATGCGGCACGGACTGCGGTGCGTTCAACGAACTCAGAGCCAACGCCGCCGCTCACTTGAATTCCCGCGGAGGCGAGGCCGACCTGGACCGGGGCCAACATCGCATTGACACGGGCGAGCACGGCAATATCGCTGGCGGCGACACCCGATGTCATGGCCGTTTGCACGGTGGTGACCGTTGCCGCGAGTGTGTCGTCGGCATCAACGACGTGCAGCCCGCTGGTGTTCGGGCGACCCGCACGGATGACTTTCGCAACTCGCGTCCGGTTGTGACGGACGAGCCGATCGGCGGCCTGTACGACATCGGCGGGACATCGGTAGTTGACCTCTAACGGGTGAGCGCCAGCATTGGGAAACAGTGACGCGAACTCGATCAGCCAGGTGGGATCCGCACCGCTGTATCCATAGATGGTCTGGTCGTCATCGCCAACGCCGAACACTGCGAAGCGCGGGGACGCGAGCAGCCGAACCAACAAGACGTGGGCCGGCGTGAGATCCTGGAACTCGTCGACCAGCAACAACCGACAGGCGCGTTGGGCGGCGTGGCGCACATTAGCGTCGCCCAACAGCATCTCGATCGCGCGATAAATCTGGTCGTCGAAGTCCAGCACGCCCTCGCGCTCCAACGTGGCGCGATACTTCGGCCACATCGCCGCAAGCCCATCGACGTCGCCGTTGTACATCGACTCAACATCGCCAGGGCTGCGCAGTCCGAGGCGAACCATGCTGAGTGC
>JAYTWP010000031.1:0-3931 GCA_043743395.1 Actinomycetota bacterium
GCTCAATTCTTGTCCGCCGGCCAGTGTGCGGCGAGCAATTCAAGGCTGTGCGTGCGTGCCGAGAGGTCGTAGGCAACAGCAGTCACCATCAACTCGTTCGCTCCGGTTCGATCAACCAGTCCCTCAAGTTGTTGGACGACGTTGGAGATCGAACCGACCACACGGTTGCTCGGCAGTCGCATCGCTTCTGCAAGATCTGGATGAACGGCTGCGGCGGCAGGTGAGGGCAGCGGTGTGAAGCGACCGGTTCGACGGCCGAGCGCCGTGAGACGGCCCGGCGCCGAGTGCCAGTCGGCTTCGGCTGTCGAGTCGGCGGCAAGCACGTTGGCAGTGACGATCACGTGTGGTTCCTGCAGCACGGCCGATGGCTGAAAGCTGCGCCGATACAAGTCGATCGCCTGCAACGTGCCACCGGTATCGAAGTGATGCGCGAACGCGAACGGAAGCCCAAGGTAGCCAGCGAGTTCCGCGCTGTAGCCGCTGGAGCCGAGGAGAAAGACACCTGGTGACGACACTGCGGCGGGGGTCGCGCGGAACATGGCCGCCAAGCCGCTCTCCCAGCCGATCTCGGTTCGCACGTCACCAAGCAGTCCCATCAGGTCGAGCAGGTGTCGTGGGAAATCCTCCGCGCCGAGAGCATCTGGCGATCGTCGCAGAGCGGCAGCGGTACGTTGATCGGTTCCGGGCGCTCGGCCGATGCCGACATCGATCCGGCCGGGGTGCAGGGCCTCGAGCATTGCAAACTGTTCGGCAACGACGAGCGGTGCATGATTCGGCAGCATCACCCCACCCGATCCGACATGGATGCGCTCGGTGAGTGCGGCGAGGTGAGCGATGAGCACGGTTGGTGAGGTGCAGGCAACGCTGGGCATGTTGTGATGCTCTGCTACCCAGAATCGAGTGAACCCGAGCGCGTCGGCTTGTATCGCGAGGGCAGTGGTGTCCTGTAGCGCCTCGGCACTTGTGGCACCCTCGGCGAGTACCGACAAATCGAGCACCGAGAGTCGTACGTGCGCGGACGAAGGCATGCCCATACGGTACGACCGCCTGGTGCCGCCGCACTCGACGGGCGGCAACATCAGCTGATGACGTTGTAGATTTCGGCAGCGACTCCGTGCCACCGGAGACGGACTCGATGGAGGTTCATGAATGCGTCTCGCCCGATTCACACATGAAGGTCGCACGCGCCTCGGAGTTGTCGATGGTGATGTCGTGCTCGACATTGGCACCGCAGACTTATTGTTGCCTTCCGACGTCGGAGTGCTGCTCGCGAATGGTGGAATCGGGTGGGCCCGCAGTGTTCTCGATTCGGTCGGCGGAGCCGTCGATCGACTTGCGCTGTCTTCTGTGCGGCTCGAAGCTCCGATTGTGTCACCTCCGGAGTTTCTGGCGATCGGCCTGAACTACGCACAGCATGTCGCTGAGGCCGGACGTGAACGACCCGATAGCCCAATCGTTTTCAACAAGCAGGTGTCGTGTGTGTCAGGTCCATTCGATGCGATCGAGATCCCGACCGCCGCGCCTTCCAAGGTGGACTACGAAGGTGAGCTTGGCGTCGTGATCGGCCGCCGATGTCGTGGCGTGCCGGCTTCACGGGCATCTGAAGTGATCGCCGGTTACCTCGTTGTGAACGACGTGTCCGTGCGCGACTGGCAGCGCGCCACGCCGACCATGACGATGGGCAAGTCGTGGGACACGCACGGTCCGATTGGACCGTACTTGGTGACTCCCGATGAAGTGCCCGACCCACACGACCTGCGCATTCGCACCTGGGTCGATGGCGACCTCCGTCAGGATGCTTCGACGGCCTCGATGCTTACCAACTGTTGGGAGCTGATCGAGCATCTCTCAACTGCCTTCACGCTGTTGCCAGGAATGATCATCGCGACGGGTACTCCAGCCGGTGTCGGCATCGCCATGGAGCCGCCGGGATTGCTCCGTCCCGGACAAACCGTACGCATCGAGATCGACAGTATCGGGGCTATCGAGAATCCCGTAATCGCGCAACCTGAGACCGCGATGTGGTGATGCATACTGCAGCAGTCCCCACCACATTCTCGATGTCAGTCGGGCACGAGCATCTCGGCGAGGCGTCTGAGTCCGGCAACATCGTGGATGTCAGCCTCGAGCAGCGGTAGCTCGGCCTCCGCAGCGCCCTTTGCGAGGGCCATGAGTTCGGCCATCTCGTTGCGCTCTGACGTAGCTAATGCAAAGAGCTCGCTGTGATAGGCGACGTGGTCGGCGAATGGACCTGGCGCGAGATCGAAGAAGGTTTCCACCGGCGGCGGCAGTGGATGAATCAGGTTCACGACGACCCCGCCCAGCCGGAAGCCGCCGTCGCGCAGTGCATTCACGAGGTGGGTCGATTCGGCAATGGCTTCGGCGCGAGGACTGGAGACCAGTACGAACGACGTCTGTTGCCCGCGCAACAGAACTGACACCTCGGCCGCACGCTTGCGCAAGCCTTCTTCCATGCCTGCTAACGACCGGAAGAACTCGATGGTGTCTTCCACGATCTTGGGTCCCGCAAGCTTGCGCACCATCCACAAGAACGCAGACGAACCCGCATTGGTGACCTTCGCGAACGAACGCGACGGCATGGTGAGAACCCTGTAGATCGGATGGCCGAGGAACGTCACGAGGCGATCAGGTGCCTCGAGAAGGTCGATCGCGTGACGCGACGGCGGTGTATCGATGACGACGAGGTCGTACTTCCCGCTGGTATACAACTGATGGAGACGCTCGATGGCCATGTACTCCTGGGCCCCACCCAGCGAGCCGGCAATGCTTCGATAGACAGGATTGGCAAGCACCGCAGCGGCGCGCGCTGGGTCGCCGGCACGCTCGGTGATGAGCCGATCGAAGGTCGTCTCCGCATCGAGCATCAGCGCCCACAGAGATCCCTTGCCGTCGGTCGCGTTCTTGACCTCGTGCGGCTCGTAGGCGCGGGCTTCCATATCTAAACCGAGTGCATCGGCGAGTCGTCGTGCTGGATCCACGGTCACCACGACGACGCGTCGTCCGAGACGCGCCGCCGCAATCGCGAGCGCGGCGGCCGTGGTGGTCTTGCCGACGCCACCGGGGCCACAGGTCACCAACAGCGAGGCGCGCGCGAGAACGTCACCCAGCGATGGGTCGGCAGCGAGGTCTGCTTTGGCGGTCGGCGGCGGAGTCATGATGCAGCTTTCGGCTCGACACTCAGTGCGTCGGCTAAGACGTCGAGTTCGGCAGGACCGAAGCGAGCAGTGGGAACTCGCGGCAACACGATGCGTGCGAGGGGGAGAAGTTCATCAAGGCGGGCGAGCTGGCTGCGCTGTCCATCCATGCGTAAACGGCCGAATTCCGCGGAGACATCGAGACCTAACTTGGCGGCGCGTGACAGCTTGATGCCCTGCGCACGTGCGGCCGCAGTTGGTGACATCTGCAGGCCTTCGCGGTCGGGCCAACACGCATTGACCACGAGTGGGCCGAGCGTCAACCTGAGCTTCTCCTCGAGGTCGTAGGCGAGCTCGACCGCTTCGTTGACGGGCGTTTCCTCGGCGAGGGTGACGAGTAGTCCTTGGCAGCGCTGCTTGTCGGCGAGCATCTCGGCGACTTCATCGGCCTGCGTGCGAATCGGTCCGCTCGCGACGACACCTTGAAGCGCGGAAGCCGATCGCAGAAATGGTGCCGCGAGACCTGCCGGAGGCGCGTCCACGATGATGAGGTCGGCCGCCTTCTCGCGTGCAAGTTCCTTGATCTTGCCGAGTACCAAGAGGTGTTCGAGTCCAGGTGTTGCCGCGGCGATAACGTCGAGCGACGCCGCCGAAGCAGCCTTGCGGAGCAACCCACCAATGCCCTTGAGCGCGAGGTAATCGCTGAACGCTTGCTCGGGCGGGATAGTGCGTCCGCGAATTCGACCGCGTCGGCCAAACGCCCGAAGCACCCGTTC
>JAYTWP010000032.1:0-3325 GCA_043743395.1 Actinomycetota bacterium
AGGACTGTCCATGTGTAGCTCGAACCGTTGGTCGGGTTGATGATCAATTGAGCGCCGTGATTCACGCCGTCGCGACTGCGGCCGCCGAAGAACACCTCCCAGGAAATGACGACGCCGACGCGAGTGCTATCGGGCAAGGTGACGAAGGCAGGTCCTGTACCGGCGATGGCATTGCGTGGCACGAGGTTTGTGGGTGCGCCCAATGCCTCGAGCAATCCGCGCATCGGCATGTATTCGCCAAAAGGAACCCGGCGTACTTTTTCGTATCGACTCGTGATCGTGCCGTCGGGCGCCACAACCACTTGGGCGTTGAGGAAGTGATCGCCCGGCGCGTCCTCGGTGACCCCGACAGCAAATGGTGCACCAAGTCGTTTCGCCTCGGCAGCGATGACGCCAAGTTGCGGGCTTCCCGCGAACTTCGCAACGTCGATCACGTTCTCCGGCCACACGACGAGATCGATCTTGTCGGCTGGCACGATTGTGCGCGACGCGGCCAGGTGCCGATCGAGCACGACGCTCGAGTCCGAGTAGATGGCATGCGTGCCCTGCTCTCCGCCTCCTTGTACGGCCGCGATCCGAATGGTGCGCCCGGTGTTGGTGCCCGATGGAGCGAACGCGGCCACGACGATGACGGCAATGACCGCGCCGAGCGCCATGATGCCGTGTGGCGCACCACTCGCGCCTGGACGCCGACGCTTGGCGAATTTGGGTATCGCCGGCGATGGTCCGGCGAGCGCGAATCCGATCTGAAACGTGAGCCAGGTGAGCAGCACCGCACCACCAAGTCGGGCGACCCCGACAAACGGGCCGCTGCTTTGTCCAATCGCCAGACTTGCAAGAGGGACGCCCCCGAAGGGGAAGCAGAAGCGCAGCGCCTCGACCAGAGTGTGTGCTGCGGCACGACCGATGACCCGCCACCGCCCGGTCGGTGAGGCCATCGCGGCCAGACCGTGCAGGGTGGCGAACAAAGCGATGCCGACGAGATAGCCGGGTACGGTCAGGAACCACATCCAGACCATTCCGGGGAAGAACCACCCGGCGGCGAACAGCCAGCCGTAACGAAAGCTCGAGCGTCGCGTCGGTGATTCGCCGAGTGCGGTTTCGAACGCAATGATGCCGATAAATGCGAGCGGCCAAAAACCCCACGGCGGGAGGGACAGCGCGACGAGCACGCCGCCGACGAAGGACCAGAAGGCCTGCTTGGTGGGCCTGTGGGGGCGATGAATTCTGCGCCGGGAAGTGGGCATGATCGTGCGACGTTACCGCTGATGGACGCGGTGGCGGCGTCTTCAGCCCCCGGAGAACACGAGATGGACCACAATCCGTTGGCTCGTCGAGCCAGGCGGATGGCAGGCGAACAGCGTGGCCGTTTTGGCTGCTGACTGATCGACGATGTCGACGCGATCCGGCGACACGATCTCGGTGGAGACCACTCGGTAGACGAACGTGCCATTGGACATTGTGAAAATGACCTGATCTCCAGGCACGAGCGCGTCCAAATGGCGGAACGGCCTGGCGTGGCTCGTTCGGTGGCCAGCCACGACCACGTTGCCGGCTTGGCCGGGCATTGCCGACCCGGGCCAGTGGCCAGGACCCTGATCGAGCGTGGTGAGACGGATGCCTTCGAGCATCGTCATTTTGAGACCGATTTTGGGGATCTCGATAGTGCCGAGCTCGTTGCGGCCTTCTGGGGCGCGGGGGTCCCGAGGCGCAGTGACGGGTTTCGGCAACGCGGCAGCGACGGGAGCGGTAGTGGTGCTGGTCGTCGTTTCAGGGACCACGGTGGAAGTGGTCGTGGGACCCATGGTGGTGGTGGGCAGCGGCGGCGGCACAATGGTCGGTCGAGTGACGGCCGGTGCAACATTCGTGTAGGTCTGATTCTCGTATCCGCACGCGGCAACGAGCGACGCTGCCGCCAGAAGGGCCGCTGCTCGTAGCAGGAGACGCATCTCGCTAGCTTCTCACGGATGCGATGTGATTTGCCACCAGTTGGGCGATCGAATTTGCCTGATTGACGCACGCCGGAATGCCCATGCCGCCATAGCTAGCGCCGCACACGAACACTCCCGCAGCATCTTTGGCGAGAGACGCCTCGATGCCTTGTACCCGCTTCGCGTGTCCCGGTCGGTACTGAGGGAACGCCGCCGGCCAGCGGCCGAGGCGGATTTCTGTGGGTTGCAGGCTCATGCCGAGGTGCTGGCCCACTTCGTCGAGGGCAGCGCTGATAAGCGTGTCGTCGGGGCGGTCGGTGACATCGTGACCGTCGCGGCCGAGCGAGATCCGCAGAATGACTCCGCCGTCGGGAGTGCGTGGCTGCCAATGAGCCCACTTACTACTGGCGAAGGACGTGGCCGTGACCATCTTCTGCACCGGTTTTGGCACGAGGTAACCGCTTTGCAGTCGGTACTGTTCGGGCCAGTCGTCGCCGCGCAGTGCGATCGTGAGCATGATGACGCCTGAGTGATCGAACTTCGAGAGTACGCCAGCAGCGTCGGGGCTGATGTCTGCCAGGAGCGGAGCCGTGGTGCGCGCAGGGGTGGCGAGCACGACGGCATCGGCGAAGGTTCCATTGACGAGCCAGCCGCCACCGGAGGGTTCGAGCGCGCCAACCGTCGATCCGGTGGTGACTGTGACTCCTGACGATCGAAGGGATTGGCTGAGCGCATCTGTCAGCGCGGTCATACCACCACGAGGGGTTCCGAAGATCGGTCCGACTGGCGTTGTGGAAGCGGCTGCACGACGGCGGCTGCGCCGCGCTCCCAACAGCAGGCTGCGGTTGTTGTCGGCGAGGTCGAACAGCTGCGGAACAGCGGCAAGGCTGAACCGGTCCGTGTCGGCAGCGTAGATGCTGCCGATGAGTGGATCAACGAGACGTTCGTGCACTTGCTTGCCGAACCGTTTACGGATCAGCAAACCAACCGAGTCGGCGCCGACACCGGTTGCGGGCAGGATCGGTTCCAGAGCCGCTCGGAACTTGCCGGGCCACGTGAGCAGATCGCTGCGAGCCAACTTGACAAGGTCGGTTGGTACTCCGAGCAGCAGACCCTCGGGGATGCTGTGCATCCCGTTCCACCAGACGGATGCAACGCCGACGGCGGGGGAGGTGATCTGATCGCCGAGTCCCAATTCCGTGGCCAGGTTCATGGCATGTGGCACGCGAGTCAGGAACGCATCCGGGCCTTCGTCGACTCCGGGAACCCCAGCAAATGTGGACGACTGAATTTTGCCGCCGAGGCGATGATCGGCTTCGAGCAATGTGATGGTGGCGTCGGGGAGCAGTTGGCGCACGCGATATGCCGTGGTCAGTCCAGTGACGCCACCGCCG
>JAYTWP010000033.1:0-1811 GCA_043743395.1 Actinomycetota bacterium
TGGATGAAGATCACCTGATCGACGCCAGCAGCCTGCATCTTGCGGAGGTGTCGGCGCGCGTCGTCGGGCGTGCCGATCGCACTTGCATACTGCTCGCCCTGTGCCTCTGCGGCGGCAACAACCTGCTCGGTGATGTCACCGCGTTGCCTTTGGAAATCCGACCACAACGTGCTGCGGCCCGGGACGGCATCGTGAGCGACCAACGCATTGATCGCATAGCGAAAGAACTCAAAACCTTCGAGTCCCTTGCGAATCGCTTCCGCCCGATCGTGGTGCAACGAGAAACTTGTGACCAATGCGATGTTGGCGTTCACGGTGTGGCCAATGGGCACGCACTCCTCACTGCAAATGATCTCGTAGTAGGTGTTGACCCAATGCTCGGCCTCATCCGGGTCGACGAATGAGAACGCGAGCGCCCCCAGCCCAGCGCGCGCTGCCACTTCGATGGTTGACCGATTCGTGCAGGCGATCCACATCGGGGGGTGTGGCTTCTGCACAGGTTTCGGCACAACATTGCGGCAGGGCATAGAGAACGATTGCCCTTCAAAACCCGGATACGGCGACATCGTCATCATGTTCGCGATCTGCTCGCCCGCCTCGAGACTCATCGCTCGCTTTTCTTTGGCGGGTACGCCGAATCCGCCGAGCTCGAGACGCGTCGCGCCCTCGCCGATGCCAAACTCCATGCGACCGTGCGAGATCAGGTCGAGCGTGGACACGACCTCGGCTGTGCGCGCCGGATGGTTGTAGCCGGGCGGGGTATGACGAATGCCGTGGCCGAGTCGAATGTGTTTCGTACGCGCCGCCGCCGCTGCGAGGAAAACCTCGGGTGCGGACGAGTGCGAGTACTCCTCGAGAAAGTGGTGCTCGACAACCCACGCGTTGTCAAAGCCAAGCTGATCGGCCAATGCAACCTGCTCGAGCGCGTCGTGGAAGAGCCGCTCCTCGTCGCCGTCGAGCCATGGTCGCGGCAACTGATGCTCATAGAACACTCCGAACCGCACTGCGACCTCCGGTTACTGCAACGTAGAGCGAGCCAACTCGTCCACTTCGATACCAAGATGTATCACCGGCGGTGCTTTCCACGGCTATCGAACACACCACAATGCGCGGACCCTCCGTTGCGGAGCCACACGGTGCTGTGCTCTAGCGTCGGAGTTCGCCGAATTCGTTCGAGACTGGAATGAGAACAACATGGATCGTGAAGCTTGGATCATCGACGCCGTTCGCTCGCCCCGCGGCAAGGGGAAAGAGTCGGGCGCACTGCACAACGTGCATCCGCAGCGAATCCTGGCCCAGGTACTCAATGCTCTCAAGGACCGCAACGGCATCGATACGGCCGACGTTGACGATGTCGTCATGGGCTGCGGGTCGGGCAGCGGCGACCATGCGATGGATATCGCGCGTATGGCGGCTCTCGATGCTGGCTGGTCGCTCGATGCTCCCGGCGTCACGCTGAACCGGTTCTGCGGCTCGGGCCAGCAGGCCGTCAACTTCGCCGCAATGGGCATTCTGTCCGGCTTTCAAGACATGGTCGTCGGTGGAGGGGTCGAGTCGATGTCACGGCCAGCGCCACTGCACGTCGATGGCTTCACCGCCAACAATGCGCATCTCCGCGAGCAGTATGCAATGGTTGCCCAGGGCATCTCCGCCGACCTGATTGCCTCGGTCGAGGGCTTCACCCGCGAGGAGTGCGATCAACTCGGAGTCGACAGTCAGATCCGCGCCCACGCAGCGATTACCGAAGGACGTTTCGAACACTCGTTGGTACCCATCTTCGATGACGACGGAACGCTCGCGCTCGATCACGA
>JAYTWP010000034.1:0-22365 GCA_043743395.1 Actinomycetota bacterium
GGTGAGATGCCGCCGATGGCCTCGTACCGGTTGCTGAGATCGAGCAGCTGCTCGGGTGTCGGCGCCCGTCCGCGCCGAATGTCGGTGTAGTACGGCAGAATTTCCTCGCGGGTGCGCGGGGTCCCGTATGCCATCAGCAGCACTGCTGTTCGGTGCTCGGTTAAGCCGCTGATCGTTGCGTCGTTGGTCGTTGCGCCCTGTACCTGACTCATCAGCGTTGTGTACTTTCGTGTACATAGGCCACGACCTGTTCCAGGACGCCTGGGTCGGTGTTGGGCTGTACCCCGTGGCCGAGATTGAAGATGTGGCCCGGGTGCGCGCCGTTGTCTGCCAACACGTCGTCACAACCCTGTTGCGCGACGGGCCAACCAGCGAGCACGAGTGCTGGATCGAGGTTGCCTTGGACGACGGTGTCAGGCCCAAGACGCTGGCGCGCACCTGTGATCCGCGTCCGCCAATCGAGGCCGATCACCGAAGCGCCTGCGCCGTACATCGGCTCGAGGATGTGGTCGCATCCGATTCCGAAATGGATGCCAGGCACGTGGGGATGACTGGTGGCGAGCTCACTGAAGACCTTCGCCGAGTGAGGCATGGCAAAACGCTCGTAGTGGACGCGGCTGAGCGCGCCGGCCCACGAATCGAATAGCTGGAACGCAGCACCCCCGGCATCGAGTTGGCTGCGGATGGACGCAATTGCGTGGTCGGCAAGACGGTCCATGAGTGCGTGCCACGTTGGTTCATCTGTGTGCATTAGCGCTTTAGTGTGCTCGTAGGTGCGGCTCGGTCGCCCCTCGATGAGGTAGCTGGCGACGGTGAAAGGAGCGCCCGCGAACGCGAGGAGCGGCACCTTGAGTTCCGCAGCCAAAATGCGACACGTCTCGATCACATAAGGCGTGTCGATCTCGGGTTCGAGCGGGCGGACGCGGGAGAGATCGGCAGCACTGCGAAATGGCATGGTGGCGACGGGGCCAGTGCCGGGAGCAACGTCGATACCGAAGCCGATCGCGTGGGCAGGTACGACGATGTCGCTGTACAAAACGGCCGCGTCCACGCCGTACCTGTGCACGGGTTGCAGCGTGATCTGCGCAGCGATGTTCGGGTTCTTGATCGCGTGCAGAATGCTGCCCTCGCCGCGGATCGCCTTGTATTCCGGCAGGCTGCGTCCGGCCTGGCGCATGAACCACACCGGCGTGCGTACCGCTGTCTGTCCGCGAGCAGCCGCGAGGAACGGATCATTCGAATTGCCGGTGGTCACACGTCGAACGCTATCGGCGGGTGTCGAGGAGCCGTACGGCGTCGAGCGAGGCGATGCGCCGTTCGGCAATCTGATCGGCTGCCCGGTAGTACGCAATGCCCTCGGCGTCGGCGATGTCGAACACCTCGAGGGTGCGCTCGAACACCTTGTTCACGTTCGCCCACGCGCGCTCGGCCTGGAACCCGCCCTTACGGAATCGGTCGGTATCGAAGATGGTCCCGCCCGAGTTGGCGACATAGTCGACCGCGTACACGATGCCTCGTGCCTGCAGTTCATCGCCATGGCGCTCTTCCGCGAAGATGTTGTTGGCGGATCCAGCGACGATCTTGCATTGCAGTCTGGCAATGGTGTCGTCGTTGATGATCGCGCCGAGCGCGTATGGGGCAAAGATGTCCACGGATAGGTCATAGATCTGTTCTGGTGCAACGGCACTCACGCCAAACTCGGCGACGGCCGACGCGATCTTTGCGTCGTCCACATCGGTGACAGTCACTTTCGCTCCCTGCTCCACCAAGAGCCGCAGCGCCTTGTAGCCACAGACGCCAAGACCCTGGAGTGCAACGGTGCGCCCGGCAAGGTTTGCGCTGCCCCACACTCGTTGCGCGCAGGCCTTGGTGGCCAGGACCGACCCGAGTGCGGTCGCAGGCGAGATGTCGCCAGCACCGCCGGCATGCACCGGCAGCGTCACGACGTGATCGGTTTCGGTGAGGAGGAGCTCCATGTCGTCGAGCGTGGTTCCAACGTCTTCGCCGGTGATGTACTCGCCACCGAGTTGATCGATGAACTTGCCCATTGCACGGATGAGGCCCTCGGTCTTGTCCTTCTTCGGATCGCCGATGATGACGGCTTTGCCGCCGCCCAGGTTCACGCCCGCAGCAGCGTATTTGTATGTCATGCCGCGGGCGAGGCGCATCGCGTCGAAGATCGCGTCCTGTTCGTTCGCGTACGTCCACATCCGCAGACCGCCTGTGGCGGGCCCGAGCGCAGTGGAGTGAATCGCGATCACGGCGCGCAAGCCGGTGTCGGTGTCGTTGCAGATCACTACCTTTTTGAACTTGTAGCGCTGCATGTAGTCGAGAATTCGTGCGTCCATGTCGGCTCCTTGTCGTCGAGTTAACCATATTGGACGGTGTGTTTTGGCCCTGCATCTCAAACGCTTCATCGCGGGTGCAATAGTTCGGCATCGGATACGGCACAATCGTGCGATGGCATCTGACTTGTTCTCTCTGGCTGGAAAAACCGCGCTCGTGACCGGCGGCAGCCGTGGCATCGGCGCCATGATCGCTCGTGGCCTGCTCGACGCGGGCGCATCAGTGATCATCAGCTCGCGCAAGGCGCAAGAACTGATGGCGGCGAGGGTGAGCCTTGCCGAGCATGGCGATGTGCACGCCATCCCGGCCGACGTGAGTTCTGTCGAGGGCTGCCGAACACTGGCGGCACAGGTCTCCGAACACTTTCCGACGCTGAACATTCTCGTCAACAATGCGGGGGCCACCTGGGGCATGCCACTCGACGACTTCACCGAAGCGGCTTGGGACAAGGTGATGGACACCAATGTGAAGTCGCTGTTCTTCCTCACCCAGACTCTGTTGGCGAACCTTCGTGCCGGGGCCACCGCCGATGATCCGGCACGCGTCCTCAACATCGGCTCCATCGACGGCCTGCATGTGAACCCAATGGATACGTATTCATACGCTGCCAGCAAGGCCGGTGTGCATCACCTCACCCGCGCACTGGCCCGCAAGCTCGGGCCACAGCACATCACGGTCAACGCGATTGCTCCGGGGCCGTTCGAGAGCAAGATGATGGCGTCGACCTTGCAGACCTTTGGTGACGCAATCGCGCGTTCGTCCCCGCTGGGCCGGATCGGGCGGCCCGACGACATGGCCGGAGTAGCGGTGTACCTGGCCAGCAGGGCCGGTTCTTATGTGACTGGTGCAGTCATCCCTGTTGATGGTGGCATCGCAACGACGTCTTAGCGCCGATAGGGTTTTCGGACCCGTTTGGCGAAATCCTCCTCGCCCGGGCCAGAACGCCTATGACACATCAACACCCCGATCTCGCCGACGAACAGGCTTACATCGACCACGCCTACGGGTGTCTCGAAACGAGCCGAACCGACGCTTGGAAACTCCGCAACATTCACGAGGGCACCCTCGGCGGCACCGTTCAGGCACGGTACGAGCGCGATGTGTTCGACGAAACCCTGGTGAACCGGCTCACGCAGCTCGATCTCGGCGACGCCGCGTTGGTCTTTGGCCGTATCGACCGTCACCGCGAAGTTACGAGCGACCAGGTGTTGAACGGCGAGGTGTTGAACGGCGAGGTGCTGAACGGCGAGGTCTCGGCCGGCGAGGTGCTACCAGGCGAAGCCGGAGCCGTCGAGAGTTTTCATATCGGCCGACTCGCCGTTGCCGACGACAACCGTGAACCCGTGGTCGTCGACTGGCGCGCACCTGTTGCCGAACCCTTCTATAGGGCCACCGGCCGCAACCCGATGGGTCTCGCCAGGCGCAGGCACTTCGCCGTGCAGGGTCGCAACCTACTTGGCATCGAGGACGAACTGTTCGGCGACGGCCACCTCGGCGTTGGGCAAGAAGACAGTGTCGAAGCAAAGCCAGGAGCCGGGCTGCGTGGTTACAGCACGCTTTTGGCCGTGCTCGAACGTGGTCGTACCGGCCAGCTCGGCGACATCGTCGCCACCATCCAGGGCGAGCAAGACGAGATCATCCGGTCGCCACAGGCGGGTGTGCTCGTCGTGCAGGGTGGGCCTGGTACCGGCAAGACAGTGGTCGCGTTGCACCGCGCGGCATACCTTCTGTACACGTTCCGGTTCCCACTCGAGGACCAGGGCGTCTTGGTCATCGGGCCGAACCGGGTGTTCCTGCGCTATATCGAGCGTGTGCTGCCGTCACTCGGCGAGGCTGGCGTCGAGCAAGTCGTGCTCGGCGATCTCGTGCATGACGTCACATGGGGTGGCCACGATTTGCCGCTCGCAGCGCGTACGAAAGGTGACCTGCGCATGTCGCTTGTCGTCGACAAGGCGGTCACCGACCGCGAGCGTGCCATTCGAGAAGATGTTGTTGTCGGTTTCCGCACGGGCTATCTCCGCCTTCGGGCACAGGAATCGCACCGCATCGTTCGCGCCGCGCAGCGCCGCTTTCGCCGTCACAACGCGGCTCGACGTTGGGTCGAATCCGAGGTCTGGGCATCCATGGCATCAACTTGGCGTGATGGTGAGCTCACCTCCGCACAGGTGAAGGAGGGCATCCGCCATCTCCCCGAGGTGCGTCTTGCTCTCGAGCGGATGTGGCCCGTTCTCACCCCGGCCGAACTGTTGCACGATCTCTTCGGATCCAAGGCACTGCTTAAGCTCGCCGCCGAGAAACATCTCACCGAGGACGAATACCTATCGCTGTATCGTCCGCGAGTGGACGACATTGAGAGCGTGCGTTGGAGCGACTCCGACATCGCTCTGCTCGATGAAGCGCGGAGCTATCTCGGCCAGAAGCCAGCCAAGGCCGGTGGCCCTGAAGAGGCCGATGAAATTCGTACCTACGGCCATATCGTCATCGACGAAGTGCAGGACCTCACGCCGATGCAACTGCGCATGGCGTCGCGCCGATCACTGAACGGTTCGATGACCGTGGTTGGCGATATCGCACAAGCCACCGGGCCGCTCGCGCCCAACAGCTGGGACGATGTTGTCAAGCATCTTCCCGATCGTAAGGGAAGCCGGATCATCGGTCTCAGTGTGGGGTATCGCATACCCGCGCAGATCATGGATGTCGCCAATCGGGTCATGAAGGCAGCAACTCCCTCGTTGCGCCCACCCACCGCTGTCCGCCAGGGCGAGGACCTGCCTGACTTCATCCATGTGCCGTCACCCGAGGCTCTCGGCGCAGCAGTGGCCGCGGAAACGGCACGTCTCGTCGGCGAGGTCGTCGACGGCAACATCGCCGTCGTGGCACCGGACCCAATGGTGGAGATGATCTCAGCGGCGCTCACGGCGGCAAGCATCAAGCATGGTCGTGCCACCCGCACCGCTCTCGAAACAGGGGTCACCGTGGTACCTGTCAGCGTTGTCAAGGGCCTCGAACTCGATGGCGTGGTCGTTGTCGAGCCAGCCGCGATCGTTGTCGACGAAATGCAGGGCCTGCGCGCCTTGTACGTTGCGCTGACCCGTAGCACCCGTCGCCTCAGCATCGTGCATGCTTTGCCCCTGCCCGCTGCAATGCTCGACGAGGCGTAGAACCTTCTCAGCCGAGATAGCTGGTGGTGAGCGTGGTGAGGTTGCGTGTGCAGCGGTCAGCGTCGGCGGGACGATTGAACTGTGCGCCTTTGGCGCAGAGATCGATTGCTGCGTCGAACGTGACGGCAATGTCTGCGTCCTTCGCAGCGACCTCGGCGCGCGATGCCGCCCACAGATTGTTGATCAGCTGCATCTGATCGGTCTTGTTGCCTGCGCTGCCGATGATGTTCGAGAGCTTGCCAGCCTCGGTGACGAGACGAGGCAACAGTTCGGAGGCCGAGCCGGTGGGCAAGGTTGTCGTGACAGCGACAGCGGGGGCAGCGGTGATGGATGAATCGATCGTGGTTTTCGCGCACGCCGACAAGCTGATGGCGGTGATGGCGGTGATCGCGACGAGAACAGACTTGAGCAATGAGAGTCCTTAGGCAGTTACGAGGATCCGCGCACTTGCGAACGCCCCGACCTTGACGGGATTACCCGCAAGCTCGACGGTCATCGTGCCGTCGTGCTCGGTCGCCGTGACGGTTCCGACTCTGCCTGGCAGCAGGCACGCTCGCTCGAGGAAGTCGAGCAGTCCCGGTGTGAATTCGAGTTCCTCGGGGATGCGGCTCACCGTGAATCCTTGGCCGACGGAGAGGTCGATGAGTCGATGCGCGTCCGGCGCTTGGTACTCGCTACCAGGAATTGGATTGCCGTGGGGACACGTGGTGGGGCTGCCGAGTAGGTGATTGAGGGCGACTTCGACATGATCGCTGATGACGTGTTCCCATCGGCCGGCTTCGTGGTGCGCTTCGGCCCACGACAGGCCAAGGATGTCGGTGAGGAAACGCTCGGCGAGTCGGTGTCGGCGCACGACCTGCTGCGCCAATCGCGTGCCAGCCTCGGTCAGCCGGATGCTGGTTCCCCGAGTAGTGATGAGCTGCTCGGTTTCAAGTCGCCGAATCATCTCCGAGACGGCGGGCCGACTGACGTGCAGCCGTTCGACGATGCGCGCCTGGATGACATCGACGTCGTCTTCCTGCAGTTCGAAGATGCATTCGCAGTACTCCTCGAACGCTGGATGGTGTTCACCGGCGCTGGGCATGATTTGAGGCTACCGCCTCGTATGGGCGCCAGGCTTGGCGTCGTTGTTCGCGACGCGAGGCGCTGGGACTCAGCCGCGCCGTTTGCGGAGCTGTGCCAGCCAATCCTCGGACTTACGCAGGCGCCGTTCGAGTTGATCGGTCGTGGCACTCGAAACGGCCGTGACATTGGCGAGCCGGTTCATCTCGCCATTCACCCGACCGTGACTCCACGCAGTGAAGTCCACCAATCGTTTTGCGAGAGTGGCATTGCGCTCGCGCAGCTCCTCTTTGATCTCGAAAATACTGCGACCGGATTGTGGACCCCAACCGGCCTCTGTCGGGATCTCGTCGAGATCGAGATGGAGCAGGGGATCGTCGTCGAAGTGCGGCTCGGGGAGTTCTGGCTCGTCGACCCCGAGTTCGAACGGAATGGCGATGCCCGACGGCGTCATTGCATGAATCTGCATGCCGGTCGCGACGGCGGAGAGCACGCTGAAGAGCGAGAGTTGTTCGGGCGCGAAGTCTTGGGGCACTTCATCGAACGGTGCATCGATTTCAGGGTGACCGGTTTCCATCAGATCGTCGCCGATCTCGAACCTGTGCAAAACGTGACGACGAGATTCCATGATCTGAAATGCATGCGACCGCAACCGTGGATCGTCGGGTAGATAGACGAAGGCCTTCTGCGACGGCAGGCCAGTCTGCCAACGGACGAATCGCCCGACGGCCTGGCGGAAGAACAACTCGGTCGACACCGTGCTTGCGTAGACACCGATGCGCAAGCGGGGGATGTCGACACCTTCGGACACCATCCGTACTGACACAAGCCACGGTGCGTCACTGGTGGCGAACTCTGAGATCTTTTTCGAGGCGCCTGGGTCGTCGCTGACCACGACGTCGGCAGGGGTTCCGAGGCGCCCGCGGATGAGTCGTGCGATCGCGTGCGCATGGTCCTGGTCCATCGCCATCACCAGTCCGCCCGCCGAGGGTTGGTCGTCGCGCAAGTACATCAGGCGTTCGTGAGCCTGCTCGAGCACGTGGGGTAACCATTCACCCTCGAGGCTCAACGCCGCGCGTAGGCGCTGACTCATCCCGTCGCGATCGAGCTCGTCCTGGAAGGAGGCGGAGAGCACAGAGCCATCGGGCGCACTCCATTCCATGTTGCCGTCGACGCGCGGAAAATAGACCGGCCGGACGACGCCGCCGTCACGTAACGCGTCGCCATATCCGTACTCGTAGTCGGCGAAGGCTTGGCCGTCGTCGTAGCGCACGAATGGGATAGAGGCGGTGTCGCTCCGGAACGGTGTACCCGACAGACACAGCCTGCGATGAGCCCCAGAGAACGCGAGGCGCACTGCGTCGCCCCACGCCTTTTCGTCACCGGCATGATGGAGCTCATCGAGAATCACGAACGCGTCATGGGCCACGCCCTTCAGTACGTTTGCCGTGTCGCCAGTGGCTACCTGTTGAAAAGTTGTCACGATGCCGTGCACGTCTTTGGCGACGCCACCACCTGGCGTCCAGTCCGGATCGAGCTGCAGCCCGAGTCGGTGTGCTGCCAGGCTCCACTGCACTTTGAGGTGACTCGTGGGCGCGACCACGACGAGACGTCGGCGTTGTTGGCCGAGCGCCCAACGTGCGCACGTGAGGGCAAAGGTGGTCTTGCCGGCGCCGGGTGTGGCAACCGCGAGGAAGTTGGGTTCGTCGTCGCCAAGCGCGGTGAACGCATCAAAGGCGGCTCGTTGCCAGGGGCGGAGTCGGACGGCAGTCATCGGCGCGAACGGAGGGCTGTCATGGAGTCTGCGAGTGTGTCGGCAGCGGCGCCAAGACACAACGCAGTTCGCTGTGGCTCATGACCGGTCGGTCGAGAACAGGGACTGCAGTATTAAAGAAAGCGAACCCTTGACTTATTCTGGAAGCGGTTGCAGACTGCGTGTGGGAGGTCGTGATGACGATGACAAAGACGACGCAAGCAGTTGTGGCAAAGGCATCGGAGATGGCCCTCGGCACGATGAAGATGGTCAGGGTTGGCGATCGCCGGGTGGCACTGGTGCACACCTCCACCGGGTTTCACGCACTTGACAACGCCTGCCCGCACGAGGGCTACGGGCTCGTGCAGGGCGCACTCGACGGCGAACTGCTCACCTGCGAATGGCACAACTGGAAGTTCAACGTCTCCGACGGAGCCTGCGTGCTCGGGGAGGAGAACGTCGCCAACCACGTCGTCACCCTCGACGGTGAAGACATCATCGTGAGCGTGACCGAGCCCAGTGATGAGCAGATCCGTTTGCGCGCCAGGGAGAGTCTGCTGCGCGGTATCGATGCTTCGTACGACGGTCAGATCGCGCGTGACAGTCTTCGATTGCTGCACGCCGGAGCTGATCCTGTCGACATCATTTGGGAAGGCGTTGCGCGCACCATTGGCCGTACCGAATACGGATGGAACCACGCGCTCGCGATGACAACGGATTGCATCGCGGCGCTCGACGGCCTCAGCGGCGACGATCGTCTCGTGCCCATTGCGCAAGCCGTCGCTGCGCTGGCCGAATCCGAGCTTCGCCTACCCACTCGCGCCCGACAAGCGCCGCAGCTCGATCCGTCTACAGATGCGGGCGAGCGCTTTCGTGAGTTGATCGAGACCGAACGCGGTGACGACGCTGACGCGCTCGTGACAGGAGCTCTCCTCAACGGTCTCGATCGCGACCACGCAGCGCAGTGGTTGATCCGCCCGGTGTGCGACCATCACCTCGCGTTCGGGCACGGAGCCATTTATGTGCAGAAGGCGTTTGAGATGCTTGACGCCGTCGGATGGGTGCACGCCCCGGATGTGCTCGGTCACGTTGCCGTGATGTTGGTCGACAGCACTCGTGAAGACCGGCTCCCGTACATGCGCCCGTTCCTGCGTGCTCTCGACGCTGCCAATCTCGACCAACGTTGGGACCGGGCCCGCGACTCGTCGTGGTCGACAACCGATCGCGACGCACCGATCGCGGTCCTCCTCGGCACGGACCACGTTGCGGCTGTGCATGCGGCGCAGAGCGCGCTCGACAGTGGGGCTGGGATAGAAGGGCTACTCGACGCGGTGGCCCTCGCGGCGAGCGAGCGGATGCTGCGCCACGACTTGGCCCACGAGCAGCACCCTGACGTCTCCGGCTACGGCTGGCTCGACATCACCCATTCACTCACATATGCCAATGCGGCGCGTTGGGCATGGCACACCGATCCGGGTGTGCACACGGCCCGGCTCGCGTTCTACACGGTGTTCCACGTCGTGGACGGGGGTCGCTACGCCGAGCACGTTGTACCCGCGGCCGTCGACGCTTCTCCAACGTTGCCGCTTGCTGATGCGCTTGCTCGCGGTCTTGGAGATGATGCCGTGGCGGCTGCGCTGGCGGAGCCGATTGCCGATGTTGCCCACGCATTGGTGAGTGCCTCACTCGATGATCGTTCGGGGGCGCTGATCGTGGTGGCGCATCATGTCAAGGTCGCGCGAGCTGCCATTCGTGAAGCGGAAACGACCGGATCGCGTCTTCCTCTTGCCGCCGCTGCACGCTTCATCGCGGCCCCGGCGCGGCAACGGTTCGTGGCCAATGGCGTGGCACGTGCCCGTCACTTCCTGAGCACGGGCACGCCACCACCCCGGTGAGGGATGCCACACCCCTTGGGTAGGGTTTGGCGCATGGCCGACCACGAAGTCCTCCACGGATTTTCGCCAGCCGTTCGCGCGTGGTTCGCCACCTCGTTCCCTCAGCCGACGCCGCCCCAGGTGCAGGGTTGGCCTGCGATCGCAGCTCGGCAGCACACGCTGATCTGCGCTCCCACCGGCAGCGGCAAGACCCTGGCGGCGTTCTTGTCGTCCATCGATCGCCTCGTCACCACGCCTCAGCCCGAGAAGGCAATGCGCACTCGGGTGCTTTACATCTCGCCACTGCGCGCATTGGCGTTCGATGTCGAAAAGAACCTGCGTTCACCGCTGATGGGGATTCAGCTCGCAGCCGAGCGATTGGGCGAGCCGTTCGTGCAGCCGGTGGTTGCCATGCGCACGGGCGACACCAGTGCCAAAGATCGTCAGGCCCTCATTCGCCGACCGCCCGACCTACTCATCACGACTCCCGAGAGCCTGTATCTCATGCTCACCTCGTCGGCAGCAGCCACCCTTACGGGCGTGGAGACGGTCATCATCGATGAGATCCACGCGATGGCAACCACCAAACGTGGTGCCCATCTCATGTTGTCGCTCGAACGGCTCGAGGAGATCACGACCCAACCTCCCCAGCGCATCGGGCTCTCGGCCACTCAACGCCCACTCGAAGAAGTTGCGCGGTTCCTCGGTGGTTACGCCGGCCCCGACCAACCTCGGCCCGTCACCATTATCGATTCGGGTATTCGTAAGACGCTCGAGATTGAGGTTGTTGTACCCCTCCAAGACATGGGTGCGATCGGGCAGGTGTCCACCGAGGCGGGTGCGGGACACAACCCGATGACCGGTGGAGGCCAGCGGCTCAGCATCTGGCCGAGCATCTACCCGCGTGTACTCGAACTCGTGCTCGCGCATCGCAGCACCATCATCTTCTGCAACGCTCGCCGTCAGGCCGAGCGCATGGCAGCCAAACTCAACGAGGCTGCTGAGGAAGCGGGTATCGGTGTCGATCCCGACACAGGGCTTCTGCGCGAAGACCTCGTCAAGGCTCACCACGGATCACTGGCCCGCGAGCAACGCGTCGTCATCGAGGACCAACTCAAGCGTGGTCAACTCCGTGCCATCGTGGCCACCAGCAGTCTCGAACTCGGGATCGATATGGGCGCTGTCGATCTCGTGATTCAGGTCGAGTCGCCGGGCTCGGTCAGCCGCGGGTTGCAGCGCATCGGTCGCGCGGGCCATCAGGTTGGCGAGCCGAGCCGGGGCAAGTTGTTCCCCAAGCATCGTGGCGACCTGCTCGAGGCGGCCGTCGTCACGCGGCGTATGGTCGATGGCCAGATCGAAGCCACTCGCTATTTGCGCAATCCGCTCGACGTCCTTGCGCAACAGATCGTCGCGCATACGGCATCGTCGGGGGTCGACATATCTGTCGACTCAGTGCGTGCGCTCGTGCGCCGCTGTGCGAACTTTGCCGAGTTGTCCGACGAGTTGTTCAACAACACTCTTGACCTTCTCGCCGGTCGTTACCCCAGCGACGAATTTGGCGAGTTGCGGCCGCGTGTCGTGTGGGATCGCATCAACGACACGGTGAGAGCGCGCGATGGCTCCAAGCGGCTTGCGGTCACCAGCGGGGGCACCATCCCGGACCGCGGACTGTTCGGTGTGTTCTTGCCCGATGGCACTCGTGTCGGCGAGCTCGACGAAGAAATGGTCTACGAATCGCGTCCTGGGGAGACATTCGTTCTCGGCGCGTCCACATGGCGTATCGAGGACATCACGTTCGAGCGCGTCACGGTGACTCCAGCGCCCGGCCAGCCCGGCAAGATGCCCTTCTGGCACGGAGATCGCCCGGGTCGGCCGCTCGAGCTCGGTCGGGCGCTTGGCGCCTTCCAGCGCGAGATCCGTGCGTTGCCCGTAGCCGATGCGCTTCAGGTTCTGCGCACCGACTACTCACTCGATGAGTATGCGGCGAGCAACGTGATCATGTACCTCGCTGAGCAGGCCGAGGCCACAGGGGTCGTGCCCGACGACCGCACCGTTGTCATCGAGCGATTCCGCGATGAGATCGGCGACTGGCGGGTTTGCATCCTCAGCCCCTTCGGCACTCCCGTGCACGCGCCTTGGGCGATGGCCATCGAGCGTCGCCTTATCGATCGCTACGACATGGCCGTCGAGACGATGTGGGGTGACGACGGCATTCTGATCCGGCTTCCGGAATCCGCCGACGAGATTCCGCTGAACGAGCTGATGATCGACCCCGAAGACATCGACGAGTTGTTGATGAGCACGCTCCCGCAGACGTCGTTGTTCTCGGCCCGCTTTCGCGAGTGTGCGGCTCGAGCACTGCTGCTGCCTCGTCGCAGACCCGATCGGCGCACGCCTCTGTGGCAGCAGCGTCAGCGTGCCGCTGGCCTTCTTGCGGTTGCCGCCAAGTACCCCACATTTCCCATTCTTCTCGAGACCAGTCGCGAGTGCCTGCAAGACGTGTTCGATGTGCCCGCCTTGCGCGAAGTGCTCGGCCAGCTTCGCAGCCGGGCGGTGCGCGTGGTCAGCGTCGACACTGCCAAGGCATCACCGTTTGCGCAGAGCCTGCTGTTCAACTGGATTGCCGCATACATGTACGAAGGCGATGCGCCGCTGGCCGAGCGTCGTGCAGCTGCGCTTGCGCTCGATCGTGATTTGCTGCGAGATCTTCTCGGCGCTGAGGAGCTGCGTGAGCTGCTCGACGCCGGCGTTCTGGCCGATCTCGAGCTGGAACTGCAATGCCTCACCGATGGCCGCCGGGCGCGGTCGGCCGATGAGCTCCACGATGTGTTGCGCCGCGTCGGCGACCTCAGCGCAGCCGAGATCGATCTGCGCTCCGAGGCGTCTGCAGCGCAGTGGCTCATCGAGCTCCTCGCGCAACGCCGAGTCATCGAGGTACGCGTGGCTGACGAAGACCGCTACATCGCTGCCGATGACGCCGCTCGCTATCGCGATGCTCTCGGTTGTTCACTTCCTATGGGACTCCCGATGGCTTTCACAGACCCGGTGGCTCGACCTCTCGAAGAACTGTTGCGCCGCTATGCGCGCACCCATGGGCCCTTCCTCACACTCGATGCTGCTCGACGACTCGGGCTGCCAACCGAGCGCGTCGCGGGCGCACTCGTTGCGCTCGAATCCGAGGAACGACTCGTGCTCGGCGAGTTCCGGCCCGATGGGATCGCACGCGAGTGGTGCGACATCGAAGTACTCCGACAGTTGCGCCGTCGCTCGCTCGCATCGCTTCGTCGCGAAGTCGAACCTGTCGAACCCGAAGCGTTGGCGCGGTTCCTCACGTTGTGGCACGGCATCCCCAGCGATCGCAGGGGACCCGACGCCCTCGTCGAGGCGCTCGGCTTGCTGCAAGGCGCCGCAGTGGTTGCGTCAACGCTGGAATCAGAACTCCTCGCTGTACGCGTGCGGGGCTATCGCCCAGCCGATCTCGACGAACTGTGCACCAGCGGTGAGGTCGTGTGGGTCGGCGCCGGCGCGATCGGGGCCGGTGACGGGCGCATACGGCTGTACTTCGCCGACCAGTTAGCAGTGCTCACGGCAAGTCTCGAGCCGCTCGAAAGGCCAGATGGCCAGCTGCACCACGGCATTCGTGAACTGCTTCGTGAACGCGGCGCCAGCTTTTGGGGCCAACTCCGCGGCGCACAAACATCGGCCACCGATACCGAACTCTTGGCCGCCCTGTGGGATCTGGTCTGGGCGGGAGAAGTCACCAACGACTCGCTGGCACCGCTGCGCGCAGTGATGTCCAGCGCCGGCACAGGCGCGCGCCGTGCCGCCTCGGCAGCATCACGACAACGAGGTCGGCCAAGGCCCGGTCGGCTCACGCGGCTCGGGCCGCCCTCCGGCGCGGGCAGATGGAGCCTGGTCGAGCCATTGCTCACCCGGCGGCCGACATCCACAGCAGCTGCCCACGCAGCGGCAATGCAACTGCTCGAGCGACATGGTGTGCTCACTCGCGAGGCCGTGGCCTCCGAGGGCGTCGTCGGCGGGTTCAGCGCCGTTTACGGCGTGCTGAAAGTGCTCGAGGAGCGTGGTCATGTGCGTCGCGGATACTTCGTCAGTGGTCTTGGTGCTGCCCAGTTCAGCCTGCCGGGCGCCGTCGACCGCTTGCGCGCCGTGCGCGAGGGGCCCGATGCCCTCCACCCCGAATCCACCAGCGAGCCACTGGTGCTCGCCGCCACCGATCCTGCGCAACCGTATGGTGCCACGTTGGCGTGGCCGCTCACTGTTGGCCGCCCGGCGCGCTCGGCTGGCGCCCTCGTCGTGCTGAGCGCCGGACAACCGTTGGCGTGGTTCGATCGGCGTAGCCACCACCTGCTGCTGTTCCCGGCTGCCGATTCCAATATCGCCTGGGCGGGCGCGCTTGCGTCGTTGGTGAAAGATGGCCGGGCGCGCACGGTGGAGGTGCGCAAGCTCAATGGTGTCGCCGTCCCAAGCAATGGTGCTGCTGTCATCGAGCTAAAGCGAGTCGGCTTCGTCGAGGGATATCGCGGTCTCGTCCTGCGACAGTAGACGTCTGCGGTTGCAGCGTTCGCCGGTTCAGCGTTCGCCGGGGCGACTCACCGCACGCAGCCCGGCCCATGCGAGGTTGCTCACCTGCCGCGCAAGGAGATCTGGATCGAAGTCAGTGCCGTTGTCGACAAGTCTGCGGCTCACGCCTTCGGAGAGACCGACGAGGGCATGCGCCAAAGTGCGTTGGTGCTCGGGGTCGATGTCGGCAGCAATCAACGGCTTGATCGCCTCAGCGACCTGTGCGGTCACCTTGCGGACCGCTGCGCTGAACTCCTCGTCGCTGCGAGCGCCGCTTCCGAACAGCAAGAGAAACGCATCGTGGTCGTCGGCAACCCAGCGGAAGTAGGCTTGGAATCCCAGCTCAGTCTGATGCTTGCCGTCGGTCGCTCCCGCTGTGGCCTTGGAAATCGCGGTCAGCAGACGTTCCCCGACTTCATCGAGCAGGGCTAGATACAAGTCATGCTTGGAGTCGAAGTGTTGATACACGACGGGCTTTGTGACGCCGGCAGCGTCAGCGACGTCGTTCATCGATGCCCCGTGGTAGCCCTGGCGTGCAAACACTTGCAGCGCAACGTCGAGTAATTGCTGGCGACGGGCGGAAGCAGGAAGGCGCGTGGACATAGTTGTTACCACAGAGTAATCGGGCCGCAGTCGATTCTGTCGAGGTCTGCCTACAGGCCGCGCGAGACGTCGTCTTTCTCGGCGGCTTTCACGGCGTAACCAACGACAATAGCGGGGGCCAGGAGCACTGATCCGACGATCATCGAGGTGGTGATGATCGTGACCTTGCCTTGGGAAAAACCTGTGGTGAGCGCAACAAAGAACATCACGATCGCAACACAGAACAACAGATATCCAAGGCGAGTGGCGATCTGATTCCACTTCGCGACCTGAGCTCGCCGTACACGAACGGGGTCTGCTGGAGACGGTGGTTGGTCTGGCGAAGTCATACAGTCTGCACGCATGGTAGAGCGGAACACCCAATGACCGTGCATCTCACATTTTGCGACAAGGTTGCGTTGGTCACGATCGACCGACCCGATCGACGCAACGCTGTCGATCATGCGACGCTGCTCGCATTGCGGCAGGCGCAAATCGATGCGCTCCAAGCCGATACGCGGTGTCTGGTTCTGACGGGTGCTCCTCCGGCCTTTTGCGCCGGGGCTGACCTCACCGGTGTGGAAAGTGGTGAGTTCCACGAAGCACTCGTGGCAGCACTGCGCGGTTTCACTGAGATGCCGATTCCCACGCTGGCCGCCATCGATGGCCCCGCGCTCGGCGCGGGCACCCAACTCGTGATCTCGTGTGACCTCCGCATCGCCACGGAGCGCAGCGTCTTCGGCATCCCTGCGGCCAAGCTCGGCTTGGTAGTCGACCATTGGACGGTCGAGCGCCTCGCCCGTGAGATGGGTTGGTCCATCGCGCGCGCGATGCTGGTCGCCGCCCAGACGTATCGTGCCGAACAACTCGTTGCCTCCGGCGGCGTGCACCGCATCGGCGATCTCGACGACGCGCTGGCATGGGCCACCGAAATTGCGACGCTTGCTCCGCTGACGATGGCAAGTCACAAGCTTGCGCTCGAGCGGTCGTCCCCACACCCCGACCATGACGAGTTCTTCGAGCAAGCTCGCAAGGCGGCATGGGCAAGTCTGGATGCCGACGAAGGTCGGCGCGCGTTCTTGGAGAAGCGATCACCGAAGTTCCTGGGTCGCTGACCGCCGCTGCCCCCCTGACCACCGCTGGTCAGATTGCGGTTGGCAAAAGCCGATTGACATTCTCGAAGAAGAAATAAAGCACGAACATGAACGGTGCGAACCCGACGGCGAATCCCAGCCACAAACGGCGCTTTCGCCGAGCGACGACATACGCGCCGCGCCAGATCGCGAGCAGGATGAGGCCCCAGATCGCGACGGGCAGGAATGCGCCCTTGTCGGAGAACCAACCTTGGCTGAATGCATCGGTGGGGGCGCTGAAACCGCCGGTCTGGGTCGCTGTGATGGCGGTCGGCGTGGTCGTTGTGCTGGGAATCGACGTCGCCTGCGTCGGCGCAGATGTTGCTACGCGAGCGATCGTGCTCGTCGCCGCGTTGATATCGCCTGGAAGCGATGGCGTGCCAGCGGCGGCACCATCGGGCGCGGGTTGTCCGTAGTACAAGGCGGCTTTGCCCACTGGCGACGACCGTGTCTGATCGAGCTCGGAATGGATCACGAGTCGGCGGCTTGCGGTACCGATCGGCGTGCAGGTGATCAGGGTGAGCGTGGCCTTCTTGGGGTCAGAGTCGCTGATCACGTGATAGTCGTCCTGCCCGACGACCTCACTGCCGGTGACGACATAGACGTACGTGCCACCGAGGATGGTGGACACCACGATCTCATCGCCCGGCTTCAGTTTGTCGAGGCTGTAAAAGGGTTGCCCGTAGGTGGTGCGATGCCCGGCGATTGCCGAGTTGCCGAGCTGACCAGGAAACGGGGTGTTTGGAAAGTGTCCAACGCCTTTGCGAAGATCGCTGACACCGACGCCGGCCACCACGTACTTGCTGAGATCGATCCGCGGAATCTTCAGCGAGGCAATGCCCTCGCCCTCTGCGATGGTGTGCGGGAACGGCTGGTCCGGTGGGCCGGGAGGTGCGGGCGCTGTCGTCGGCACAATCGGGTCTGAGCCCGTCGGTGTGGGCGATGTTGTCACTGTGGTCGATGTGTTGCCCGCGGCCTCGATAGCCCGACCGAAGTCCTTCGCCAATTTGTCCTGCGAACGGGCCTCTTGAATGCCGGTGCCCCAGAGCTGGTAGCCGACGAATCCGAACATCATCAGCCCGACGGTGATCAGCGTTCGTCCAAGGTGACCGACCACGAATCGCCAATCGTGCGGCTCTGGCGGTCGATCCCAACGGCTTGGCTTGTGCGGCGTCACGGGCAATTGCTCGGCAACGGCCGGGGCGGCGTCGATCTCGTTCAGATAGCGATCGATCACTTCTGGCGGGTACCGATCGTCCTCATTCACGAAGCTCGACGTTACCGCTCAGCGTGCCAAAACAAAGGGCATGCCGCTGGGCAGGTGAGCATCAACTTCGCTAGCGTGGTCGTGTCCATGAATCCCGTTGTGCACCTCTCCAACGCAGTCGCGGTCCTCGGCCAGTTTCCGGTGCTGGCTGGTGCCGATCTCACCGTGCAACAAGGCGAGATCGTGCTGTTGCAGGGCCCCAACGGCGCAGGTAAGACCTCATTGCTCAGGCTGTGTGCCGGATTGCTGCCGCTCGCCCGGGGCGAGGCTGTGGTGCTTGATTGTGACTTGCGTACCCAACGCGATGCAGTGCGTCGTCGCGTCGGCCTGCTCGGCCACGCCAACGGCCTCTACGCCGATCTCACCGTCACCGAAAACGTGCGCTTCTGGGGAGCCACGGTGAACGCCAGCGCGGCAGAGGTGCAGGGTGCCCTGCATCGGATGGGCCTCACCCAGCGTCTTGCCAACGTGGCGGTCAGCCGCTTGTCTGCGGGACAAAAACGCCGGACCGCGCTTGCGTGTCTCGTTGCTCGTCGAGCCGAATTGTGGTTGCTCGACGAACCGCATGCGGGTCTCGATGCCGCCGGCCGCGACGAGCTTGACACGACGCTGCGCGATGCAACCGCCGCCGGGGCCACCATCATCGTGGCAAGCCACGAACTCGAGCGCGCCGGCGCGCTCGCGAGTCGGGTAGTCGAAGTTGTCGGCGGTCAAATTCGCACAGTGACCAGCGAGGCCAGTTGATGCTGCGCATAGCTCGTCTTATCGCAGCCAAAGACCTGCGCGTCGAACTGCGTAGCCGTGTGGTGACGAACCAAGTGCTGCCGTTCGCGGCGATCGTGATGGTGATGTTTGCGTTTGCACTCAATAGCGACGCTGTCGTGAGTCGGGTCGCGCCGGGACTCGTCTGGTTGGCCACGTTGTTCAGCCTGCTCATCCTCGTGCAGCGTTCGTTTGCCATCGAGAGCGCCGATGGTGCTACCGATGCCCTTCGTGCGGCTGGTGTCGACCCTGCCGGCATCTACCTCGGTAAGGCTTTCGCACTCGCGGTGCAGTTGGCTGTGCTCGAGTTCGTCCTTCTCCTCTGCGCTGTCGTGCTGTACAGCACCGAACTCCGACTTGGTGGGGTAGTGCTCTTGGTCACGACGTTCATTGCCGCGACCTGCGGGCTCGCTCTTGTCGGTACGCTCTACGGCGGCCTTGCTGGCGGTGTTCGCGGACGGGAGACGTTGCTCCCACTCCTCTTGCTCCCGGTGGTGGCGCCGGTGCTGATTGGTGCCACCCGCGCAACGGAATCTGCGCTCGGCACTGGTGGCGCGACAGTTGCAGACGGGTGGCCCTGGGTTGGCCTCTTGGCTGTGTTCGTCGCGTTGTTCGGTGTCGGCGGCACTCTTGCATTCGGGCCCCTGATCGAGGAATGAAGCATGCCGAGCCCTGACACTCAGATCCGCACGACGCAGCGCCCCAGCCGGGCAACCACGGGCACAGCGTTCACCAGATGGCTCGGTCTCGCGACGATTGTGGCGATGGCAGCCCTGACGGTTTTCGGCCTGTTCCTCTCGCCATCTGATGTCCAACAAGGTGACAGCGTGCGGATCCTCTACATCCATGTGGGCACCGTATGGATTGCCTATGTGGCGTTCAGCGTGACGGCGGTGTCATCGTTCGCGTATCTCTGGAAGCGCACCACCTCGCTCACTTGGGATCGCGTCGCCGGTGCGAGCGCGGAAATCGGGGTGTTGTTCATGGCGCTGACCCTGCTCGCCGGGTCGCTGTGGGGCAGGTTGTCGTGGGGCAAGTTCTGGGTTTGGGATGCGCGGGTCACAAGTACCGCGTTCATGTTCGTGACGTACGTGGGGTATCTCGCCGTTCGGGGCCTTGGTGGCAGCCACCAACAGCGCGCGCGACGCTCTGCAGTAGTTGCGCTGTTGGCGGTGCTCGAAATCCCGCTCGTGCACTTCAGTGTCAAGCTGTGGCGGGGTCTGCACCAGGACTCCAGCGTCGCCGATCGCACGCACGTCAACCTGCACGGGCTGATGTTGTTCTCATTGTTCGTGTCGCTCGTTGCTTTCTCGTTGCTCTACGTCTGGCTGCTCCTGCATCGGCAACGAGTGCTCGCGATGCAGGACGCGCTCGACGACATGGGGCTTGATTACGCACTGCAGCTACGCCGTGACGAAGGTGATCAGTAATGGAAGACATCGGCTTCATCCTCACCTCCTATCTCGTCACGTTTGCCTCAGTCGCAGCATTGGCATTGTTCGTGGTCCGCCGCGGCCGCCGTTTGGCCGAACAGTTGCCGCCGCAGGACAAGCCATGGACCTGAGCCCCCGCCCGGTCGCACCAGCGCCCGCGCCAAAGGCGCGCAACCGGCGCAAGCAGATGTCCATCGGCTTGCTCGTCGTCGTCCTCATCGCAGGCGGTCTCGTGATCACCAAGTTCCTCACGAACTCGCTCGACTACTACTGCAATGTCGATGAAGTCGGCAACAAGACGGGTTGTGAATCGGGTCGGCGCCTACGCATCCAAGGTGTCGTCGACAAAGGCTCGATCAAGACCGACAACGGTGTCACCACATTCAGCATCACCTTCAACAAGGTCACCGTGCCGGTGATCTACGACTCGGGCGAGCCAGGCGGTCTGTTCCAAGAGTGTATCCCGGTCGTCGTACACGGCGTGATGAGGGCCGGCACCTTCGAAGGTGACGACGTCGAGGTCAAGCACAGCAACGAATACAACGAGAAGAACAAAGGCCGGCTTTCGAAAGCAAATGCGGAGGCTGCCACGTGCTCGCAGTCGAGTTAGCCGCGGGCATCAATGCCACGCTCGGTCACTCGGTCCTGCTGATCGGGTTGGTCTGCGCAACGTTCGGCGCCCTCGCCACCGTGTACGGCATTCGTACGCACGACGCGAGTTTGTTGCGCAGTACGCAGCGCTATGCATGGGGTGTGGGGGCAGCGGGCGTCGCAGCCTTCCTCATCATGGAGCGCGCGCTCATCCAACGTGATTGGTCAATGAAGTACGTGCAGCAGGTGGGTTCTGCAGACACGCCGTTCCTCTTCAATGTCACCGCCATTTGGAGCGCGCTCGAAGGCAGCATTTTGTTGTGGCTCGTGGTGCTCGTTGGCTACACGGTGGTGATTGCCCAACGCTTCCGCAAGCGACTCGCCGACCCGTTGGTGGCGTGGGCGCTCGTGGTGATGTTCGTCGTGTGCATGTTCTTCTTCATACTCACGCTCGGGCCGGCAGACGCGTTCCGGCGCGGTGCGCTCGGAGTCACCAGCGGACCAGGTCCGAACCCCTTGCTGCAGAACCACATCCTGGTGCTGTTCCACCCTCCCATCCTGTATCTCGGTTACGTCGGGATGACCGTGCCGTTCGCGTTCGCGATCGCGGCGCTGATCACCGGCCGGGTTGGCGAACGCTGGCTCGGCGAGACCCGTCGCTTCGCTTTGTTCGCGTGGGGCTTTCTCACCATCGGCATCCTTCTCGGCGGCTGGTGGAGCTACGAGGTGCTCGGCTGGAGCGGCGTTTGGGGCTGGGATCCCGTCGAGAACGCCAGCCTCTTGCCGTGGCTCACCGGCACTGCATACATCCACTCCGTGCTCGTGCAAGAGCGCAGGGGCATGTTGCGGGTGTGGAACCTCACGCTGCTCGTGTCCACCTTTGCGCTCACGATCCTTGGCACATTCCTCACCCGCTCGGGCGTGATCCAGAGTGTGCACGCATTCAGCAACGGTTCCATCGGGCCGTACTTGCTCACGTTCTTCGGTCTCATCATGGTCGTCTCGCTCGGGCTGATTGCGTGGCGTGGCGATCGCTTGCGGTCCCCGGGGGCAATCGATTCGCCGCTCTCACGCGAGGGCGCGTTCTTGGCCAACAACGTGTTGTTCACCGTGTTCGCGTTCGTGGTCCTGCTCGGAACCGTCTTTCCGCTCATCGTCGAGGCGCTGCAGAACCGCACCATCAAAGTCGGTGCGCCATATTTCGAGCGGTTGTCGATTCCGTTCGGGATCACGCTGTTGTTCCTCATGGCCGTCGCCCCCGTGCTTCCGTGGCGCAAGGCCAGCACCGAGCTCTTGCGTGAGCGTCTGTTCTGGCCGGCGTGGGGGGGTGCGCTCGCAATCGTTGTGCCCGTGCTCGTCGGCGCGCACGGGTTGGCCCCTTTGCTTGCATTCGGTCTTGGTGGGTTCGCGTCGGGCGCCGCACTTCGCCAACTCGTACTCGCCACGCGGCGTCAGGGACTGCACGGCTTGGTCGGGCGTGCCAACGGGGGAATGATTGTGCATATCGGTGTCATCATCGTCGCGGTCGCGCTTGTCGCATCCACCAGCTACACACATTCCTCACGACTCATCCTTGAGGTCGGCAAGCCAGCGCGCTACGGAGGCCATACCTTTGAGCTTGTCGAAGTGCAGTCGTTCACCACGCCGAGAAGCAATGGCATCAAGGCGCCCGTCCGTGTTGACGGCGGTCAGTCGTACGCGCCGGCGATCACCAAGTTCACCAACTTCGGCACAAACATCCCCACGCCGTCGGTGCGCAGCGGCATCTTCAACGACATCTATCTCACCCTCGAATCCGGAGCGAAGGCGGGGTCAACGAC
>JAYTWP010000035.1:0-11466 GCA_043743395.1 Actinomycetota bacterium
CGCGATGGCAAATGAACCGACACTGCGACGGGGCGATCAGTCCGCCGATGGCTGGGTGGAATACTTGCAAAAGCAACTACAGCTGCTCGGTGGCGGCACTCTCGACATTCGTAACGGCTGGGAACCAACCGGCGAGTTCGACGAGGAAACCGAACACTACGTCCGCGCTTTTCAGACCTATAACCACATCATGTCTGACGGCGTCGTTGGCGATGAAACGTGGAACATGCTGCACGGTATGAGCGACAACCTCGACCCACACACCGATGGACGCGCACCCCACACGTACGTGGAACAAGCGCCGTTACTGCAGTGGGAAAACGACGGCCACTACGACGCTGGCACCGATTCGTACACGTACGTGACAATGAATGTTGGGCAGACTCCCTTACTGGCCGTCGTGGCAACGGTCGCGGTCACCTACGGCGATGTGGGTCTGCGCGCCGATCACTGCATTGGTTGGACCGACAGCGGACAGCCCGCGGGCCCGGGCGAACAGATCAAGTTCACGTTCTGGCTGGAGCGCCGACTTGCCCTGACCGAAGACGTCGAGATCGAACTACGCCTGCCCGACGAAAACGGGGGGACAGTATTTTCGCCCATGTTAGTTGGCTATCTGCAGGCAAAGGCTCACGGCGAACCCGTTGAGTGACGGCGCGCTGCAAGCGGAACGCCAGAGGTGAAGTCGCTTATCGAACCCTGACGGCCTCGATGTCGATCGGCTCGCGACCATCGCGGTGTGCACGTGCTTCGAATGTCGTCACGGGCCGGTGATCTGGCCGAGACACGGGGCCACCCTCCAGCCGGGGTTCATCGCGGATGGCGCGCAGACTCTGTTCGGCATAGGCGGAATCATCGGTAGCAAGGCGAAGTCGACCTCCGATTCGAAGCGCGTCCACGATCAGACCGAGCCGCAGTGGAGTGACAAGACGCTTCTGGGCGTGACGTGGTTTGGGCCAGGGGTCGGGAAACCAGACGCGTATCTCATCGACCGACTTCGGTCCCAACGTGGCGAGGAGATCGAACGCGTCGCCGATCCACAACCGAACATTGGCAACCTCGGTGGCATCGAGCAGAGAAGCCAGATGCGCCATCGTTGCCTCATTCGGCTCACACGCAATGACGGTCGCATCGAGCTCGCCAGGAGCCATGGCGGCCGTGGCTTCACCTTTGCCGCAGCCGATCTCCACGATGAGACGTTCGGTCGACGGAAGAGGAAACGTGACCAGGTACCGCGGCACCAGTACGTCGAAGGCTCGTTGACGACTAGGCGACATGCGACCTTGGCGCCCACCAAAGGTGTAGGTACCGCCCACCGGCCATTGCTCGCGTGGGCGTGTCATGCGCACGAAGGGTACCGGCGAAAGCAGAAGGGCATCGGCGAAGACAGCGGTGTTCGATACGGTTCGCCCCGTGGATACAGAAAGCTCACAGCAACTGAACGAACTCGGGTTTTACGGGCTTGCCGGAGCCCCGAAGTCGCCGCGCGACCTCCTGCAAGAGTGCCGCGACGGAGAAGCCCTCGGCTTCGGCTCGCTGTTTCTGTCAGAACGTTTCAACGTCAAAGAGATCGTGACGCTGAGCGGTGCAGCTGCCGCAGCGACCGACAGACTAGGTATTGCAACAGCGGCCACGAATCACAACACGCGCCATCCGATCGTCACCGCGAGCTATGCCAGCACCATGCACCGCATGACCAACGGCCGCTTCGCACTTGGTCTCGGCCGAGGGATTGACCGGCTTTTCGACGCATTCGGAATGCCCCACATCACCACCGCCCAGATGGAGGACTTTGCCGGACTGATGCGCCGACTGTGGAGAGGCGAGGTGATCTTCGGGCACGACGGACCGTGCGGTAAGTTTCCACTGCTCGCACTCGATCCCGAATTCGACGAGGACATTCCGTTGATGCTCACGGCATTCGGACCGCACTCGTTGGCACTCGGTGGACGCGCATTTGATGGTGTCGTGCTACATACGTTCTTCACAGACGAAACCCTGCAGCGCTGCGTGCACACGGTGAAGCGAGCGGCAGAACAGGCGGGGCGCGATCCAAGCACGGTGCGCGTCTGGAGTTGCTTTGCCACGATCGGAGATTGGATCCCCGAAGATGTGCAACTCAAGAAGACTGTCGGTCGCTTGGCCACGTACCTGCAGGGCTACGGCGATCTCATGGTGCGCACCAACAATTGGGACCCTGCGGCTCTCGCACGCTTTCGGGCCGACCCATTCATTGCCGGTTTTCGCGGGGCACTCGACGGCAAAGCCACATCGAGCGAACTCGAACACGTTGCCACCCTCATCCCCACCGAATGGCTCGCGCCGGCGGCGACGGGCTCCGCCGATCAATGCGCTGCGGCCGTGTTGCGTCAACTCGACCTCGGCGCTGACGGCGTCATCTTGCACGGCGCTTCACCGCAAGAACTCGCACCCACGATCGGCGCGTATCGGCGCATCCGGCCCGCTGGCCGATTTGATCAGCTCAGCGCGAACCCTGCCCGCTGAACTCGGCCCACTGAACTCGGCTAACTGATCCCGGCGCCTTCACCGACTTCGTCGTTCGCTGTACGATCACGCCATGGCGTCGGCGAACCCGTGGGAACAACTCTCGAAGGGCATCGATCTGCCTTTCCACCCCAGCATCGTCGTGCCGCCCTTGCATGAAGTCGCACTCTCGATACCGTCGCCCGAGGCCATCGCCGATGTCGCGGCCGCTGCCCGTAGTGCAGTTGTCGAGCGACTCGCCAACGACGTCACACCCGGAATGACCGTCGCTGTCGGTGCCGGGAGTCGAGGACTCAGCGACCGCGTCGATGTGCTTCGTGGCACCATCGCAGGCTTGCGCGAGCTTGGCGCAGCACCATTCGTGGTTCCCGCAATGGGGAGCCACGGCGGTGCCACGGCCGAAGGCCAACGCAGCATGCTCGAGGCGCTCGGCATGACCGAGGCCGCTATCGGAGCCGAGATCCGCGCGACGATGGAGACCGTCGAAGTCGCGCGTACTCCCGACGGCATGCCGTTGTACCTCGACCGTCATGCCGCATCGGCGGATCGCATCCTGCCGGTCAACCGGGTCAAGCCGCACACGTGCTTTCACGGCCCGATCGAAAGCGGCTGCACAAAAATGGCTGTCGTCGGTTTCGGCAAGCAACCCGGCGCTGCGCAAATCCATGCGTGCGGTCCCGTGGAAATGCGCGAGCGCCTCCTACGCGGCATCGAGGCATTACGTTCCACGGGTCGTCTGCTCGGCGGCATTGCAACTGTCGAGTCCGCAAGCGGTGAAGTTGCGCGGGTCGAAGGCTTCACTGCGATCGACGTTGGTGGCGAAGCTGAACGACAGTTACTCGACTATGCCAGGCATCTTGTCCCAGCGCTCCCATTCCCCGAAATCGACGTGCTCGTCATCGAGCAAGGCGGCAAGGACATCAGCGGAACAACGATGGACCCCAATGTCACCGGACGATTCTGGATACACGGACTCGACGATTTTTCGTCGCCTCGCGTCGCCACCATCGTGCTGCTCGATATCACCGAGGTCAGTGGTGGCAACGTGTTGGGCATCGGCCTCGCCGACTTCATTCCTGCGTCGCTCGCCAACACAATCGACTGGCACAAGACCTATGTCAACTGTTTCACCGCGGGACCAAGTGGCGTGCGCCGTAGTCGTATGCCAATGGTGCTGCCTGATGAGCAAGCATGCCTCAAGGCTGCGCTCAGCATGTGTGGCCGAGCGGTGGACGAACCAAAGAAGGTCGTGCGCATTCGTAGCACGTTGCACCTCACGCGTTGTTGGGTGAGCGATGCCGTGCTCGCCGATCTTCCCGCTGGCGCGACCGTCATTGGTGCCTGAACCGTGGTCGTTGGTTCGACTACATGACGTCGCTCGCTGACTCCCTCGCCGCAATCGTCGGAACAAGCAACGTGCTTGTCGATGCCGACCTGCGCGCGTCCTACGAAACCGATTGGACTGGCAGGTTCCACGGTGAGTCACGTCTCGTCGTGCGCCCCGCCGATACCGACGAAGTGGCGGCCGTGATGCGTGCGTGTGCGCACCACGGTGCACCAATCGTGACCCAGGGCGGGAACACCGGGCTCGTCGGCGGCGGCGTTCCACGTCACCATGAGGTCGTACTATCCACGAAGCGACTCAATCGGCGCGACCCGATCGACCTCGCTGCCGCGCAAGTAACTGTTGGCGCTGGCGTCACGCTCACCGAAGTTCGTGAACATGCCCGATCCGCAGGCTTGGACCTTGCAATAGATTTTGCTGCTCGCGATTCAGCAACTATCGGCGGTGCGGTAGCGACCAACGCGGGTGGCTCCCGAGTAGTTCGGTTTGCGACCACGCGCAGCCAATTGGTCGGCGTACAGGCTGTGCTTGCCAACGGAGAGATCGTCGGCTCGTTGTCGGGTCTCACCAAAGAGACGACGGGCCTGCACCTACCGTCGGTGCTGAGCGGCAGCGAGGGAACCCTCGCCGTCATCACGGCAGTGCGTCTCAAACTGGTGCCCTTGTATCAGCACACGGCTACCGCCCTCATCGGTGTGCAGTCACTTGCTACGGCGATCGATCTGCTTCCATCGCTGCGTCGCGAGCTTGCCAACCTCGACTCGGTCGAGTTGATGATGCCGTCGGCGATGTCACTCGTCTGCAATTTCCTCGATCGCAGGTGCCCCGTCGACGCGGATGCTGGCGCATACCTACTGATCGAATGTGCCGCGCAAACCGATCAGCTCGACGAACTCGCGAGGGTTCTTTCAGAGTATGCACCGACATGTTCAACAGCGGTCGCCACAACCGACACCACTCGGGCCCACCTCATTGAGCTTCGGGACAACGTCACGGTCGCCATCAATCACCGCGGTGTGCCGCTCAAACTCGACGTTGCCCTGCCGCTCGCCGTGCTTGCACAGACAGCCGCCGAGATCGAGACGCTCGTGCGCGAACTCGCTCCCAACTCGCAGCTCATCAACTTCGGTCACCTCGCCGAGGGCAATCTCCACCTCAATACCTTGAATGCGGGTGACGCTTCGTCGGCCATCACCGATCGCGTGCTGCAATTGGTCATCGACCGCGGTGGCGCGATCAGCGCCGAACACGGCATCGGCGTTGCCAAGACGCATTGGCTGGTGGCACAACGCGGCGCTGCCGAAGTGCACGCACTGCGCGCCATCAAGCACGCACTCGATCCGAACGGGCTACTCAACCCTGGCGTGCTCCTGCCGCCCGAGACGGTGGCCTGACTACATCTTCGGTAGCACCACGAACGCGATTGCACCGAAGTGAAGGCCGGCGCCCACGATGGTGAGCAGATGGAAGACTTCGTGGAAGCCGAACACCAACGGCCACGGATCGGGGCGCTTGATTGCGTAAACAACGGCGCCAGCGGTGTACGCAAGGCCACCGCCAAGAATCAGAAAAAACCCCGCCGCGCCAAGGCCGTCGTACAACTGAGGGAACGCAAACATTGCTGCCCACCCGACGATCACGTACACCGCTGCGAACAGCCATCGCGGGAGATGAAAGGGGAGCCACTGCAACGCGATACCAACGACCGCACCGATCCACGAGATGATCAACACGATGTCACGGTGTACGCCGGGTAGGCCGATCACAGCAACGGGCGTATAGGCGCCGGCAATCGCAAGAAAGATCGTCGAATGATCGAGCCGTGACATTCTGACCCGAGCCGCAGGTGCCCAGCCCAGACGGTGGTATGCGGCAGAAACGCCGAACATCGCTGCAGTTCCGGCTACATAGATGAGCATGAGTCCAGGACCGCGGGTGGTGTCGGCAGCCTTCAGAATCAACACCGATCCGAGCACCAGCAAAACTACGAGGGCAACAACATGCGACCAACCACGTAGCAGTGGCTTGAGCATGGGTGGGTACGCGTCCTCGGATTCCGACATCACGGTGAGTTTTGCGGCCACCTCAGAAAGCGGGTCCATTGGCACACGGTAGCTCGCGACGGTTGCGGCGGAATCGGCTCAAAGCCGGGACCGAGGGCAGCGCAAGCTCAAGATGCACGCATTTCGCGCCGATACAAAGACAAGTCCAAGTACACGGGAGGGCCGTGCAAGTTCGATCAATGACATGGGATACACGACACGGCTGGTCCGCGTCGATGCCCGCGCCCGATGAGCGCGAAACCTTGGTCATGGCATTCGCCGATCCGCGACTTGCCGACCATCCAGAGCAGCCACTTCAGCAACTCAGCAACATTTGGAGGCAAAAGTCGGTCCTCGGATGCTCCACGGCTGGGCAAATCAGTGGTGATTCGTTGACAGACGATTCGATTAGCGTCGTCATTGCTCAGTTCGATCGCACCCATTTGCCCATCGCGAGCGTCGAGATCGATGTCGCGGGTGGTGCACGTCGCAGCGGCCGTCAGCTCGGCGAAAAGCTGTGTGACACCCGACTACGCGGTGTGATGGTTCTGTCGGACGGTCTGGCAGTGAACGGCAGCGCGCTGGCGTTGGGCATCAGTGAGTCACTGCCCGGCGTGCCGGTCTCAGGTGGATTGGCGGCCGACGGAGACCGCTTCGGCGCAACATGGGTACTCGCCGATGGTGAGCCACGCAGCGGCTGGGTGACGGCAGTTGGCTTCGTCGGAGACTACGTCGACCTCGACTATGGATCGGCAGGCGGCTGGGACATCTTCGGGCCACGACGGCTCGTAACCCGCAGCCACAACAGCACCCTGTACGAGCTCGATGACAAGTCGGCGCTCGCGCTCTATCGCGAGTACCTTGGCGAGCTCGCCCACGAACTTCCGGGTGCTGCACTTCGCTTCCCACTCTCGCTCAGCGACCTCGACGGGCGAACAACCATGCGCACCGTTCTTGCCACCGATGACGCAACCGGGAGTCTGCGCTTCGCAGGTGATGTCGAACAGGGTTCCTTGGCGCAGCTCATGTGCGCGTCCAGCGAGCGCCTCGTCGACGGAGCACATCGCGCTGCCGTGATGGCTTCCACGGGGCACGAGCAGCTCGCAATCGCCATTAGCTGTGTTGGTCGCCGTCTCGTCCTTGGGCAGCGCACCGAAGATGAGCTCGAGGCCGTGATCGATGGCCTCGCACCAAATACGCCTCTCACCGGCCTTTACAGCTACGGCGCGCTGTCTCCGTCTGGTGGAACGTGCGAACTGCACAATCAGACGATGACCATCACCACCATTTCGGAGAGGCCGACATGAGCGACCGAAGCGAACCAAGAGACACGTTGGGTCGTCAGCTACGGCGACTCGGCATCGATGGTGAACTGCCAGACGCATCGCAGTGGGCGGTGTTGCTCAACCGCGTCTCCGAGACCTACGCGGAGCACGACCAAGACCGCGAACTTCTCGAAAGGTCACTAGAGATCTCGTCGCGCGAGATGCGCGAGCTCTACGACGAGTTGCAGCACGCGTCCGAAGGGCAACTCGGGTTCGAACGCGATCGTCTACAAGCAGTGTTCGACGCGGTGGGTACCGCTCTCCTCGTTGTCGACCACCGCGGCATCGTGAACGCAGCGAACCCCGAGGCCGTGCGTCTGCTCGGGCCGCGAGCGCACCTCGTCGGGGCATCGCTGACCAGACTGCTCAACTTGGGTGCAACGCCAGAATCGAGTCGTTGCCTTCTCGACGACGATGACATGCGCGCAATTCTTCACGCGCATCGCTGGCAGGCCGAAAGCATCTACGTGAGGGTCGCCGACCAAGCACCCTTCCCGGGTGACTGCGTGATCGTCCCCTTCAAAGGCGGGACCGAGCCCGACGACACTGCCGGCGCCGTCGTGGTCATCACGGACAACAGCGCTCGCGAGACCGAACGCGCGCAATGGACCTGGCAGGCAACGCACGACCCACTCACCGGGCTTCGCAACCGGGCCACGTTCGTCGACCGGATGCAGCACGCTCTCAACCTCGCTGAGCGACACGGCGCGTGGCCCTCTGTCTTCTTACTCAATCTCGATCGCTTCAAATCGGTCAACGACAAACTTGGCGAGCGCACGGGCGACCGACTGCTCATCGAAGCCTCGCGCCGTATTGAAAAGACCCTCCGCACAGTGGATACCGTCGCCCGACTCGACGGTGGCGAGTACGTCGTGTTGTGCGAGGCAATGGAACGACCCGACATCGCGGTACTCGTCGCAGCACGTCTTCTCGGCGCGCTCGAGGTGCCCTTCCACTTCGACGGAGAGACCGTCTACATCACGGCCTCGATCGGCATTGCGCTGGCCGACGAGAAGAGTCGTACCGCCGACCAAATCATACAGAACGCCGACCTTGCCATGTACCGCGCAAAGGAATTGGGGCGCAATCGAATGGAGACGTTCGACGACTCACTTCGCCCGCAGACGCGTCGGCGCGTACACATGGAGCGCGCTCTGCGTGAGGCAATCGACCTCGACGAGCTATCAGTGGTGTATCAGCCCATCTTCGATATCGAATACGACCGCGTCGTTGCATTCGAGGCACTCGCGCGCTGGCGCCACGACACGCTCGGCACCGTGCCCCCGGACGAGTTCATTGCGCTTGCCGAAGACGCAGGCTTGATCACAGCGATCGGTGAGCGCGTCCTCGACATCGCATGCCGCGACGCGTCATCTTGGTTATCGGCAGCGGGGCGACCCATCGGCGTGCACGTGAACGTGTCGAGCCGACAGTTGACCGCGTCGACCTTCGTCAACTTCCTCTCCCGGGTGCTCAAACATCACCACCTGGCTCCTGAGACACTCACCCTCGAACTGACGGAATCGATGCTGCTCGACAATCCCGAGCGCTCTGAGGATCGTTTCATTGCGTTACGTGAGATCGGTGTGCGCATCGCAATCGACGACGTCGGCACCGTGTACTCATCACTGGCCCACGAACGTCGCTTCCCGATCGATGTCGTCAAACTCAACCGTCAGTTCCTGTCTGGGCTCGACGAGACACCTCAGAACCGCGACATTCTTCAGGCAGTGGTTGAACTCGCTGCCGGCTTTGACTACGCGGTGATCGCGGAAGGCGTCGAGAAGGCCGAAGAACTCGAACTGCTCCGCAGCGTTGGATGCAACAGTGCACAGGGCTATTTCCTGGGCGTACCACTGCCACCGGCGGAGGCTTTGCTGTTGGCTGCGGCCTCGATGCACCAGGATCTTGCGGAGACCGACCGCATCGAACGCTGAGCGCGACATATCACGTCACCGCTCAGGTGCCGAAGCCGAATCCCAGATCGACAGCCGTCAACATCGGATGAAAGGCAACGCCAGCTTTGGCCGCCATCGCCGCGCATGTCCCACCACGATCAACGATCACCGTGATAAGGATTGGTTCCGCACCGAACGCGCGCACGACCTCGACCGCCTCCATGATCGACGTGCCTCGAGTAACGGTGTCTTCGGTGATCACCACCCGATCGCCAGGCTGTAATGCTCCGGCGATTCGGCCCGTAACTCCGTGATCCTTGGACTCCTTGCGAACACTGAAACTGCGCAGCGAATGCCCACGTGTCGCGCCCACCGCAGCAATGCCATAGGCGACCGGATCGGCACCCATTGTCAGCCCTCCGATGGCATCGGCCTCAGGTGGGATCAGAGCAAGGGCGACATCGGCCATCAGCAGCACGCCGTCGGGACGACACGCTGTCTGCTTGGTGTCGAGAAACCAACTGCTCTTCGCCCCAGACTTCAGCGTGAACTCGCCGGTTCGGACCGAGTAGCGCAGGACATGATCGCGAAGGGCTGTTCGGGCAGGATCGAGGGACGGAAGGTCACTGGGCACACTTGAACCGTAGCGGAGGCGCCCAGAACGAGCGGCCACGCGACCGACTATTGAGACCGCTTGTCGCGCATGAGCACTTCTTGGGCAATCGTTGCGACGTGCATGCCCTCGGCGGTGAACACATGACCGATCGACAAACCCCTTCCGCCAACGAAGCTGTGACATGTGAAATCGTGCAAGTGCCACTCATCGGCCTGCACAGGTCGGTGAAACCACATGGTGTGGTCCAGGCTCGCCGAGAACAGTGCCGCGTTGCGCTGTGCTTCGGGTTCGAGCCCGATGGGGTGTGCCCGAACCACGGCATCGGTGGGAAGGTCGTCGGAGAGGTACGCCAGCGTGCAGAGGTGCAACAGTGGGTCGTCGCCCAAGGTGCCATTCGCCTTGAGCCACGCCGCTGATCGCCCTGCCCCGGTGCGCTCGTCTGCAGGAAGATATTTCGACGGTACCCAGCATCGGTCGAAGACATCGGACCATGAGTCGTGCACCAAATTGGCGGGAAGGGGCAGGCTGAGCGGCATTCGGACGGTTTCAATATCAACCGATGGTTCGGCCAATTGAAACGATGCTTCGAGATTCAAGATTGCGCCTACGGCCTGGCGTGCGACCACACGACGAGTACAAAAGCTACGGCCATTGCGAATTCGGTCGACCTCATAACGCACCGGTTCGTCGTGATCTCCACGGCGAATGAAATATGCCCGCAGAGAATGTGCTTGCAGGGCTGGATCGACGGTGGCGGCGGCCGCACGCAGGGCCTGAGCAACAATTTGTCCACCGTAGAGACCGCCCCAGGGATACTGCGGGCCACGGCCGACAAATGTGTCTGGGCCGTGCGGAGAAAGGTGAAGCAGTTCGTGCGCATCCATGTTGGCAATAACGGTACGAGAAGATTGGCACAAACGCGTACTTGGATATCTGAAGTCAAGAAACTAAGCTCACGGCATGGCAAAACGTGGACCAAAAGGACCAATGACAGCTGAACACAAAGCTGCCCTCGCTGCGGGGCGCTCAGAGGGCAAAGCCGTTCGCGACTACCTCGAAGTGCTTCGAAACACAAAGCCGAAGCGTGGTCGTAAGAGAACTGCCGAATCCATTACCAAGCGACTCTCCACGATCGATGGCGAAATTGCCGACGCCGACCCCATTCGGGAGCTCAAGTTGGTGCAAGAACGCCTCGACCTGCAAGCAGAGCTTGACCAGGCCGGTGACACCGTCGACGTCGCCGCGCTCGAGGCGGAATTCGTCAAAGTTGCCAAGGTCTACAGCGCACGCAATGGCATCAGCTATGCCGCGTGGCGGGCTATCGGAGTCGATGCAAGTGTTCTGAAGAGCGCTGGCATCGGGCGCGGCGAAGGCTGACCGCGTTCCAGGATTGTCACGTCAGTTCGTCGAGTGCCTCGAACACTCGATGAACATGACGCAGACTGCGTTGTACATCAAATGCTTCGTCCAGTACCGAAGCATCGACGACGCAACGATCATCGCGATCGAGTAACTCGCGAAAGCCGATTCCTTCGTCCCACGCGCGCATCGCGTTGTCCTGAACAATGCGATAGGCGTCGTCTCTGCTGAGACCTGATTGCACCAGCGCCAAGAGCACCGGCTGGCTGAACACCAAACCGTGACTCGCCTCGAGGTTGGCAAGCATTCGCTGCGGATACACCTGCAATCCAGTGAGGAGACGCCGCATTCTGTGCATGACGTAATGAGCGAGCAG
>JAYTWP010000036.1:0-5572 GCA_043743395.1 Actinomycetota bacterium
GTTTATTGCGTCGTGGGGCATCGTGTATGAGGCGTTGGGTCGTGCTCCGGAGTCGATCGAGGAGTATGCGGAGTGGTGGCGGGAGAGCCGTGCGAAGGCATTTCGTGACCAGCAGCTGTTCCGTGAAGCGTTGCCAGGTGAGGACACGCCAACCCGTATTTACGAGCAGGCCCGCGTGCATGTCGAGGTGAATGCGCCGGCGGCTCCGGTGCTGTTGGGGAACTGGCCGTACCTTTCGACATAACCGACTTGTAATTACACGCGTGTTGCGCGAGTCTACAAATGTGATACTTTTTGGACTCGACGCTTCTCCACGCAAATCTCCGCGTGCTGGTCGGGTGTGACGTGTCTGATCGTCTCCCCCCGTATTCGGTGGCCACATTGGCGCATCGGGGTCCTCGGGTGGGTTGGGCGTTGTCGTTGTGCGTCGAAGCAGGCGAAGCCGGGGGCTCGTTCCGCTCGACGCTGCAACCGTCACGTGTGGGGTATGTGCACGGCCCGGCTGCTGATCCGATACGTGCTGGCGAAGAGGCAGCACGTCGAGCGCGCAGCAAGACCCGCAGATACTGCGCAGCGAACGGACTGAACCGGCTAGGGACGCTGACCTACGCAGGTGAGGGCTGCCACGACCCGAAAGCGTTACGGGCCGACGTTGCCGCGTTCTTCCGCAACCTGCGCACGTTGTTGGGTGGTGCCTCGTTCGCGTACCTCTGGACCGCGGAGTGGCATCCCGGCGGTCACGGGCTGCACGTACATTTCGCGGTTGGCCAGTTCATCAAACGCGGACTGATCGACCAGGCATGGCAACACGGGTACGTGCACATCAAGCTGCTGGGCGATCTCCCGGTTGGTTCGGGTGCGGTTGCTCAAGCTCGCAAAGCCGCCGGCTATCTGTCCAAATACGTAGGCAAAGGCTTCGATGCGAAACGGTTGCCGGGCCTGCATCGCTACGAGGTCGCGGAAGGTTTCCAGCCCGAGATCACCGCGGTATGGACCAACACCCGAGCCGAGGTCATCGACGCGGCCTGTGGGATCATGCGCAACCGGCCCGACACCGTCTGGCTCTCCGACACAAAGCAGGACTGGCAAGGACCGCCGGCAGTGTGGCTGCAATGGCCAGGCTGAGCGAAGAGGAGCTGGCCGCGTTCGTTGAGGCGTCCTGCGCGCGTTCGGGTGTGCCGGGACATGTAGACGACTCTGCCGTGATTGGCCGCGTTGCCGTGTTGCTGCTTGGTGAGTCGACGTCTCGTGCCTCCACCAACGTCCCGCCGGTGAACACGCCGAAGGGTGTCAAGGGCGAACACGGCGACGGTGACGAGTCGTTGGGGTGGGCGGTATGACGACGCGGCAAACAACGGTCATGCGGCGGGCGGGAACGGGTGCGCCGACACCGTCGGGGCACCGGACCGCTGCCGCGTTCGTGGTGCCGGGCGAACTGTGCCGTTTCACCGACCCCGGCTGCGACGACCCTCGGCATAGTCAACAAGTAGGCCCGATCCGAATTCAAGCCGGCGCCGGCCGATTCCACGGACGCCAACAGTGGGAAGCGTTGCGGCTGTTCGCGATGGCACGTGGCGAGAAGATGGTCGACATTCCGTACGTGTGTGAGGAATGCAAGCTGTTTCAGCGACGCCGCAACCAGGACAACGAAGCACGAGAGCGGCTGCCGGATTGGATGCCTGGGCAGCTGGTCGTTGCGCTCCCGTACGTGTGCGACGTGTGCGATAAGTCGACTCGACGTTTCGCGCAAGACGAGACCGGCCGGATACTTTGCGGACGCTGTTACAGCGAACGCGACCCGAACCCTGTTCTAGAACCACGAGGGACCCGGCTGTGCGCCTGTGGTTGTGGTCGTCCGGCTGTTCCTTTCGGGAGTGCGGGCATCTGGCACCGACAGTTCCCTACCGAAACCTCATACACGCCAGACGAGATCGACGCGGTTCGGGTCGAAGAGTCCACCGCTGATCGCTTTGGGGGCGATGACAGCGTGGGCGAGGACGGCGCGCACGATCGCGTTTTGCCGGGTGAGGTTCAACCCGGCCCACTGTGAACGCAACGCGGTGCCGTTGCCGACGATCCCGGCGAGCGCATCGTTTCGGGTCATGCGCGCGAGTCGACGCTTGGTCTCGTTGACTCGGGCGTCGATGGCTGAGCGGGCGGTCACCCATTCGGTGCGGGTGATCTCTCGCGCCGCGTACATCTCGGACAGTTCGACAAGCTGGCCCTGATCGGCGGCGAGCGCATCGGATAACGCGGCGGTCTGTTCGTCCTGGCCTGCTCGACCGGTCAACGCCGCGGCCAGCTCTGGGGTGTCTAACCGGTACAGCACCGCGGCGGTCACGAGTTCCTCGACGCGCTCCGCGACAACGGTCAACCGACCGCAGCCCCCGTGGTCCGGGCCGGACGCACACACATAGCGCCGTGAGGTTTCGCGCCGTGCCGCGAATAGGGTTCCGCCACAACGCCCGCAACGCAGCAAGCTCGAACACAAATAGCTGCGCGGAGAACGTTCCTTCGTGGACTTCCTCTGCTCGATTAGAGCCAAGACCCGAGCCCGCTCCGCCGGCGTGATGATCGCTTCCCATGCCGCAGGACCCACGACCTCACCACGATGGGTCCGTAACCCGGCGATCCGCGCCGACATCAACACGCCACGCAACGTCGTGCTGAGCCACGCATTGCCGTAAACCGTAGAGATCTGTTGTTCTTCCAGCCAACCTGTCAAGGAGCGCATACTTTCGCCGGCAAGGAAGCGGGCGACCAGGGATCGGATAATCACCGCCTCGTCCTGACGGACGGTGATCCCGTCTCGCTCGAAGCCAAACGCTCGAAGTGAGCCACGATGCGGGCGACCCGTCGCGGCGATCTCATCATTCTTTCGCTTCACTCGGCGGCTCTTGCTCGCTGACTCGTTCGCGGCCATCGCGCCCGTGATCCGCAACACCATCAGACCATCACCATCACCGATGTCCACGTTTGCACCAGCGACGAAACGAACCTCACGAACCTTGGCCGTCGTGATCACATCAACGAACTGCTCCAACTCGATCGGGCGACGCGTCAAACGATCTGAGTGATACACCAACACCGCGTCACGCAGCCCGTCGCGAAGGTCCTCAAGCATCCTCTCGTACGCAGGACGACGCTTCCCGGTGAACGCCGACAAGTCGTTATCGACGTATTCCTCAGCCACCGTCCAACCAAGCCGCGCAGCAAGCTCCCGACAGTCCTCCAGCTGGCGAGTCACCCCCAATGCGGTGCCCTCCTGGTCCGAAGAAATACGCGCGTAAACAGCTACAGCACCTGGTATCGACATGAGGGTCATATTAGCAACGCGTGAGCAACTCCGCACCCCTGTGCCCACGCCACAACCGCTGGAAAACCCACGGATACACCACAACCCGCGACCCCAACGGCTACTGGCACACCCACCACCCAAACGGCAACGAAATCACATAACCATCAACTCACCTGGCCGCTTGATTCGTGAAATCGGCAATGAAGAGGCCGAGTCCGCACATCACCAAGAAGCCGGCGATCAACCAGAATCTCACGATCACGGTTGTCTCAGCCCATCCCTTCATTTCGAAGTGATGATGGATCGGCGACAATCGAAAGAACCGTCGGCGCCCGCGCGTTACTTTGAACACACCCATCTGAATCGCGACCGATCCGATCTCGATCACGTTCAAGCCACACAGCAAGGGCAAGAGCAAGTGCGTATCGGTGGACAATGCCAGCAGGGCAAGCGCTGTGCCGATGGCGAGCGCTCCAACGTCGCCCATGAAGATCCTCGCCGGGGCTGCGTTCCACCACAGAAAGCCTGCGCAACCGCCAGCGAAGGCAGCGGCAAAGACGGCCAGGTCATAGGGATTCACAATCGACGGATAGATCGTCGGGTTACGGAAACCTACGAATGCGATGACCGCAAACGCAGCGAAGGCGAACATCGCCGACCCGCCAGCGAGGCCATCGAGACCATCGGTGACATTCACCGCGTTGGCTGTGCAGAAGATGATCACGCCCGCCCAGATCACCCAGACCACAGGGCCCAATTGCCAGCCCGGCAAGTCTGCGCGGGTCAGTGACAAACGGGTGTCGATGTCGCTGCTCGCCACCAACGCAGCAGCAATACCAAACGACAGCAGCAGGGTGATGTAACCCTTGAGTTTCCACAGCACACCGCGGTTGCGCTTCTTGCGCACCTTGATGTAGTCGTCCACGAACCCAATCAACGCCATCGCCAACACGCCGGCAAACATCACCAGCGTCTGGTTCGAAAACACCACTCCTTTGCGGATATGGCTGAGCAGATAACCAAGCGTTGCTGCCACAAGTACGGCAAGTCCGCCCATCGTCGGGGTGCCGGCTTTGTGTTGATGCTGTGGAACCACCAGGTTTGCCACGTTCTTCTCCAAGATCGGCTGGCTTCGGCCGTGCTCGCGCATGAACCGTTCCAGCCACGCCGTGCCGATCAGCGAGATTGCGCAAGCGATCGAACCGGCGATGAAGAGCGCGATCACACGATGGCCCTCGTTTCACCCAGTTCGAGCGGTTCGATCGAGAGACAACTCACGGTGGTGAAACTACACAGATACAGGTCCCGACCAAAGCCAGGTGCTGGAAACAGAACCGACTGCGCCGGACTGCCCGAGTCGACGCGCAGCAACTCCTCGCCGGTGGCGATGTCGAGCACCACAAACTGATCCATGAACCGAACGGCATCGTGATCGTTCGTGAATAGCTCGCCGGTCTCGGCGAACAACAGCGGATGGCACGCATGGTTCTGTTCGCGCTGCCACAGCTTGGTGGTCGCTCCAGCATCGTCAAACGAGAACGCCGCGATGACTCCGTTTCCGCTGTCGTAGCCAACTGCGATACGGCGTTGCGGGTCAATCGCGGGGGGGTTGACGATCAGCCCGTTCGGCAGCCCGCAGATCTCTGTGAGCGTCACTGCACCGGCGTCGAGGTCCACCCGCACGAGGTGCAGGGGCGCTTCGGATATACCGCATCCACGCATCGTCCCCATATAGCGGGTGCCGCCATCGCCGTTGTCGAGGAACCACGCCGCGCCCGCTGCAATGACGGCGTCCCAGCCATAGGTCTGGCCGGGCATCGTGCGGTACCGACCATCGAAGCTCGTATCGAGCCGCAGCGCGCCATCCCAACGGATCCGCATCACGCTGGTGTCACCCACCACATAGATGTCGTTGCCATCGCCAGACAACCGCGCGATCGAACGCTCGGGCAACTCGAGCCGGGCCACGATCTCGAGCCCCACCGGCTCGAGGATGAGCAACTCGGAGCTGTCGGGATCAGCGGCTTCGGTGTTGCGCAAAGGGCGACCGCCGGCAAAGTCCTTCGTTGCGATGTGCCCATCGGGGAGAATCACGAAGCTGTTGTAGGGGCGATCGCGCGGCAGCTCGCGGCTGGCGATCACCGAGGTGTCGGCTGCCAATCGGTGTGCATATCTGCCAAACACCACGTACAACGAACCGTTGGCATGCGCCGCGAGACCGCCAGGCCACATCGGTCCAGCTGCAAGGTCGGGTGAGCGACGCAACGGCTCGAG
>JAYTWP010000037.1:0-2203 GCA_043743395.1 Actinomycetota bacterium
CGGCGAATACGGTCGAGCCCGTCTGACCGTCACTGACCCATCGTCTCAACTCCTCGCCGACCTGCCCAGCGAGCAGGACGTGTGGATGAGCCACTTCGATGCAGTTGTGAAGGCGCCCGATGGCTTCATTGCCACAGCATCGACTCCCGACGCTCCGGTTGCCGTGCTCGAGAGTGCAGAGCGTCGGATCTGGGGCGTGCAGTTCCATCCCGAAGTCGTGCACACGCCATTCGGCATGCAGGTCCTGCAGCGTTTCCTGCACGACTTGGCCGGGTGCGAGCCGACGTGGACGATGTCGTCGGTCATCGATGATCAGATCTCAGCCGTACGAGCCAAGGTCGGCAATCATCGGGTTCTCTGTGGGCTTTCTGGTGGTGTCGACTCAGCCGTGGCCGCAGCGCTTGTTCATCAGGCGATCGGCGCGCAGCTCACATGTGTGTACGTCGATACCGGGCTGATGCGGCGCGGCGAGAGCGACCAGGTCGTAGAGACATTTCGCCGCAACATGGGCATCGAACTGATCCATGTGGATGCAGGGCAGCGCTTCTTCGAGCGTCTCGCCGGTGTCACCGACCCTGAAATGAAGCGCAAGGCCATCGGTGAGTTGTTCGTACGCATCTTCGAAGAGAACACGGGCGGGCTCACAGACGCGTTGTTCTTGGTCCAAGGGACGTTGTATCCCGACGTGATCGAAAGCGGTGGGTCCGATGGCACGGCATCGGTGATCAAGAGTCATCACAACGTCGGCGGGCTCCCCGACGACATGACGCTGCAATTGGTCGAACCACTCCGCAGCCTGTTCAAAGATGAAGTCCGCCGGCTTGGCTCGGAGTTGGGACTGCCCGATGAGATCGTGTGGCGGCAACCTTTCCCAGGTCCCGGCCTGGGGGTGCGCATCATCGGCGAGGTCACTCCCGAGCGCGTATTTATCCTTCAGGGAGCCGACGCCATCGTGCGCGAGGAGATCAGGCTTGCCGGTCTCGAGCGCGAGATCTGGCAGGCGTTCGCGGTGTTGGCCGACATTCGCTCTGTTGGGGTCATGGGCGACGAGCGGACATACGCACACCCGATCATCATCCGTGCCGTCACCAGTGACGATGCGATGACAGCGGATTGGGCGAGACTGCCGTACGACCTCCTCGAGCGAATGGCCAGCCGGATCATCAACGAGGTCACGGGCATCAACCGAGTGGTCTACGACATCACCTCGAAGCCGCCCGGCACGATCGAGTGGGAATAGGCGCTCCTGCCAACGCCGCCCTGGCAGACCGTTGAGACGAGACCTTGGGCGTTTGTCACCCGTTTCGCAACATAACCGTAATAATCGCTAGAGTTTGCGCATCATGCGTCGCCCTCGATTTTTCCGCTTCGCGTTCGGAGTCTCGATCGCGCTGTTCGCTACAGCGGTCTCGGTCGAGCCCGCCTCGGCCGACGGGATCAGCAACCAGCAGGCCGAGGTCAAGCGGGTCCTGGCTGAAATCGACGCACTCGAGCAGAAGTCAGGCCAATTCGCGGAGCTCGGCGCACAGGCTTTGGACCTCAAGGCACAGCTCGACGCCGAGATTGTCGTTGCGCAGGGCAAGATCGCAGCGCAGCAAGCAGAACTGAATTCGCTCGCCGGTCAGCTGTCCGAAGTCGCTGTTCAAAAGGTCATGGGTGGCGGCAGCGGAGCACTCGGACCGTTGTTCACCGATCCAACCGCCATCGACGACGGTCTTCAACGAGATCACCTGGCGCGTGTCGCCGTCAACGCGGGTGCCGCCACAACGGACGACTTCGAAGCGTTGCTCAGCGCTCTGGCCAAGGAACAAAAGGCACTCGAGAAGAAGCAGAAGAAGGCCACCGACCTTGCCGCAAACGCCGAGACAAACCGGATCGCTGCCGACAAGGCCGGGAACGAGGCCACGGCTCGTCTCGCCAAGGCCAAGGTGAAGCTGGGCGCACTCATCGAGCAAGAGCGCGAGCGACAGGCTGCTGAGGCCAAGCGGCAGTATGAGCAAAAACTGAGGCAGCAACAGGCCTCAGCAGCGGCAGCCGCCGCTGCACGTGCGTCTTCGTCCGGCGCGGGTGCTGCTGGCGGCGGCAGCGCACCGAGGGGTGGGGGCGGCTCGTCGGGGCCACCGGCAACTTCGTACGTCGCCGTGTCTGGTCAGGCTGGCGTCGCGATCGCTGCGGCGCAGAGCCAATTGGGTGTCCCGTATCG
>JAYTWP010000038.1:0-6984 GCA_043743395.1 Actinomycetota bacterium
TGCAGCGGCAGCCAACGACATGTCGCCCGGCACATAGCTCAGCGGATCGTGAGCACTCGTTTGATCGGTGACAATGTCGGCAGGAAAGCCATCGGCCAGCAAGCGCGGCACCAACTCTGCGGCGTTGCCGACGAGCCCGATAGACACGGCGCGCCGCTCGACCTTTGCAGCAACGCATCGTGCGATCGCATCCGCGTACGAATCAGCGACCTCATCGAGGTAACGCGTCTCGATGCGCCGCTGCACGCTGTGCGGATCGACGTCGATGTTCAGCGATACGCCCCCGTTGAGCGTGACCGCGAGAGGCTGTGCACCACCCATTCCGCCGAGTCCGGCTGTCAGCGTGATGGTGCCCGCGAGGGTGCCGCCAAACCGCTTGCGGGCAATGGCAGCAAAGCATTCGTACGTACCCTGCAGGATTCCTTGGGTTCCGATATAGATCCACGAGCCAGCCGTCATCTGCCCATACATGGTGAGGCCCTGGTGCTCGAGGCGGCGGAATTCGTCCCAGTTGGCCCAGTCGGGAACGAGGTTCGAGTTGGCGATGAGCACCCTCGGCGCCCATTCGTGCGTGCGCATGACACCGACGGGTTTGCCACTTTGCACCAGCATCGTCTCGTCGTCCTTGAGCGTGGTGAGCGTGCGGCAGATTGCATCGAACGCGTCCCATGAGCGCGCGGCTCGGCCCGTACCGCCGTAGACCACCAGATCGTCGGGTCGCTCAGCGACATCGGGATCGAGGTTGTTGCACAGCATCCGCAATGCGGCCTCTTGCGGCCAACTGCGGCAACTCAAGGTGGATCCACGAGCAGCACGGACTTCACGAGGGCCTGACATGTGACGGTGTCCTTTCAGTCGAGTGGGCCGATGACCTCGGCAGCAGCGGCGGTGATGAGCGATGAATGCACGAGCTGTTCAACAGCAGACAACTCGGGTGAGAGCCATCGGTCTGGGCCTGGCCCCTGGACCCGTTCGCGGATGAGATCCAGCACCGCACTCGTCGCCGGCGAGGGCTTCAGCGGTTCACGCAGATCGAGTGCACGGGCAGCAACGCTGAGTTCAACGGCGAAGATTCGTGTGAGGTTTGCAACGGCAACACGGAGCTTGCGCGCCGCACTCCAACCCATCGAGACATGGTCTTCTTGCATCGCGCTCGTTGCCATCGTGTCGACGCTTGCAGGCACAGCGTGACGGCGATTCTCGGACACCATCGCCGCCTGTGTGTAATGCGCGATCATCATGCCGCTGTTCACCCCGGCGTCTGGCGCAAGGAATGGTGGCAGACCCCATGAGCGTGCGGGATCGAGCATGCGGTCCGTGCGCCGTTCGGAAAGCGCACCAACGTCGGCGACTGCCACCGCAAGGAAGTCGAGCACATAGCCGACTGGTGCTCCGTGGAAGTTGCCGCACGACTCCACTCGCCCATCGGGCAGGATCATCGGGTTGTCGATTGCCGCAACGAGCTCGCGATCGGCAATCGTCTCTGCGTACTCAACGGTGTCGCGTCCGGCCCCATGCACCTGGGGAGTACAACGCAGCGAGTACGCGTCCTGCACCCGACCATCGCCGTGTCGGTGACTGGCCACGATCGAGGAGCCGGCGAGCAGCCGGCGCAAGTTGGCAGCGCTGATTGCCTGGCCAACTTGTGGGCGTAACGCCTGCAGGTCGGCGGCAAACGCACGATCGGTGCCGAGCAACGCCTCCACCGACATCGCCGCTGCGACATCGGCGACTTTGTACAACTCTCGAAGGTCGTTCAGCGCGAGGCACAACATTCCGAGCATGCCATCGGTGCCATTGATCAGGGCGAGACCTTCCTTCTCACGCAAGACCAGCGGCGCCAAGCCTGCCGCAGCCAGCGCCTGAGCACCCGTGACCAAATCGCCTGCCGAGTTGCGCGCTGCGCCTTCGCCCACGAGCACCATCGCAACGTGCGCCAGAGGTGCGAGATCTCCACTCGCACCCAGCGAACCGTACTCGTGCACAACCGGCGCTATCCCTGCATTCAGCAACGCGAGCAGGCCCTCTGCGAGCAGAGGTCGCACGCCCGAGTAACCCAACGCAAGGCTTCGCGCACGCAACAGCATGAGCGCACGCACGACCTCGTTCTCGATCTCGGGCCCCATGCCGGCGGCGTGAGATCGCAACAGGGCAAGCTGAAGTTCTGCCGTGCGCGTCGGCGGAATGACCACGCTCGCAAGCGAACCGAAGCCGGTGGTAACGCCGTAGACGGGTATGTCACCGTGCACGAACCCCTCGACGACGGCAGCAGTGCGCAGCATTGCTTCGCGCGAGCTTGCACCGAGTTGCGCTTGTGCTCCGTGGCGCGCAACAGCGACGACATCGTCACGCCGAACACCGTTGGGTGACAGCTCGATGAGTTCGTTGTACGATTTCACTGTGCGCAATCTACTACCACTAGGTGCAAGCATAAACAATCTGTCCGAGGCTCAGTTACTCGAACCACGTCCGTCGAATTCGGCTGGGCCAGCATGAGCATCACCTCAGAAAGCAATATCGCGCGCGATCGACCGCGCTCGTCGGACCGGGTGCTGCAACTTCTGTTTGTTGTCGGCGGCGCCGCGCATGGAGTCACTCTGACAGAGGCCGCAGCACTCGTTGGTCTGGCGCCCAGCACGGCGCTCCGCCAGCTGCGTTCATTGGAAGCTTCGGGTCTGCTCAGCCGCAGTGATGTCGATCAGCTCTATCGCCCCGGACCAGCGCTGATCAAGCTCTCCCGCACGGTATTCGTCGGCCACTCCCTTGCGAGCGCAGCACAACCTTTTCTCGAGGCACTCGCTCGCGAAACGGGCGAGTCTGCCTACCTTGCCATCAGTCAGGGTCACGGTCAGGCGGTCTACGTCGCGACTGCTCAGGGCCACCATGCGTTGCGTCACAGCGGATGGCTCGGCCGGGGGTTCGCGAGCGCTGGAACTGCTGCGGGCGCGGCACTGCGCGGTCGCACCGACGCCGACGGAGCGGTGAGCCGCGTCGGCAAGCTCGAGGTCGGCATCACCGCCGTTGGCGCGCCGGTGCGGACCGCCAACGGTGTGATCGCCGCGATCAACATCGTGGGACCAACCTTTCGGTTGCTCGGCGACCAACTCAATGCAACGCGGGCCACGGTGGTTGCGAGCGCCGCACAACTTTCCGAAACATTGGGGCAGCCCGACTGAGCGGAAACTGCGCATCGGTCAGAGCGATTGAAAGACGGCGTCGATGAGTGCCCGGTTGCGGGTGCTCTGCCACCGCGGGATGACATGGTTCATGACATACCCGAATGCGACACCCGTGTCGGGATCTGCGAAACCCAACGCTCCGCCGGTGCCAAAGTGCCCGAAGCTTCTCGGATTCGGACCGAAGGGTCGCCGCTCTGAGGTTGGCTTGAAACCCAAGCCGAAGACTGTCTCTTCGCCGAGCACCGGACAAAACCCCTCGGATTGGGGGCGTGTAGCTTCTGCCAGCAACCCTGGCGAGAGCAACGGCTGCGGCCCGATGATCGCCGAATACAAACGCGCCACACCTGTCGCGGTGCCATGGCCGTTCGTGGACGGAACCTGTGCGCCGCGCCATTCCGGGGAGTTCACGACTCCACCCGAGGAATATCCCGGGGGGTTGAAATAGCCAAGTGCAATCATCAATGCCTCACCCGACAACGCCGACAAATCTGGCGCGCCCATCGTGTGTGTCGGTGCCCAGATCACGTCGGCGCAACGACGTTGCTCGGCCTCAGGAAGTCCACACCACACGTCGGCGCCGAGTGGAGCCGCAACTTCTCGAAGCCGCTCGCCAGGCATCAGGCCCGTAACCCGGCGCACGATCTCGCCGACGAGATGACCGTACGTATTGGTGTGATACGTGTGCCGAGATCCCGGAGGCCACCAGGCCTCGGTAGCGGCGAGCGCGCTGCTCATCCGCTGCCAATTCCACAGATCGTCATTGGTCAGGAGTTCACGGATTGCGGGAACCCCAGCGCGGTGACACAGCGCGTGACGGACAGTTGCGGCTTCCTTGCCGCCAGCGGCGAACTCCGGCCACACAGTTGCGATCGGATCGTCGAGACCGATCAGTCCGGCGTCGACGAGTTGCAGGGCGAGCAACGCGACAATCGCCTTTCCGACCGAATAGAAGTTGACCATCGTGTCTGCTTGCCACGGGCGTCGGCCGGTCTCATCGGCCCAGCCACCCCACAGGTTTACAACGACGCTGCCGTGAATCATCACACAGACCGCGCCGCCCACCTCTCCCCGGTCGGCGAAGTTGCCGACAAACGCCTCACGCACCGCAGCGAAACGCTCGTCGCATTGTCCGTCAATGGGCACGCTCATGGCGAACAGTCTCGCAGCCTCAACCACCCACCCACCACCGCTGATGGCTCGGCGCGAAGCGGCGTGTTATTCGTACTTGGGGTATGTGTCCGTCATCAGCATCAAATACGCCGTCACGCGGGCGAAGTACCGGTTCGCCTTGACGGCAAAATCGAACATGCCGCGTGGGTGCTTACCCGTGAACAAGATCGCGAACCAGGCAGCGATGGTCACGAAAAATGCTCCTATGGCAACGAAGACGGCCACGAACATTGCAGGAATCGCCCAGATGAAACGCAGTGCGTTGGTGAGCCGATTCGCTGGTTCCTCGAAGTTGAGCGAGCAGATCACGCCGGTCGCTCCGGCATCAGTACCGAATGGTGGGTACGCATCGAACATCAAACCGCCATACGTATTGATCCGGGTCGAGTAACAGAGGTAGTCATACTGCATTTTCCACAGTGACTCCATCCGCTTACCGGTGAAGAGAACGACGAACCACTGAACGAGGCCAAGGATCTGGGCGAGACGCCCCCAAACACTTGAAACGATGGCATGAGGAATGATGAGGATCATCCGGAACAGAGTCTTGATTCGATCACGCGACTCGACGTATTCAACGTCGTAGAGCACTGCTGACATGACGTACCTCCGTTTGGGGTCGTAACGAGTCCGACGCGCTGAATTGTATTCATGGGCCGCGCTGAGGTACGGGGATACGTCGACGCTCGGACCGACCAGGTGAAAGACTTCAACCGATGTCTCAGCCATCTCGAATCGAACACCTCTGCCCCATCCCGCGACGCGTCATCGAGTCAGGTGGCGAGTTCGCCGTCGGTGAAGCAGTCACTCGGCGAGTCTCGGACCTCGCGCCACAGGGCTATCGGCTCACCATCAATACTGATGGCACACGCATCGACGCGACCGACGCAGCCGGCGAGCACTACGCACGCATGACTCTCGCCCAACTCAGCTCGCCAGCTCCCGGAATCATCATCGAGGACTGGCCAGATCTGCCCGTGCGCGGCGTGATGCTGGATGTCAGCCGCGACCGCGTTCCGACGATGCCTGCGCTGAAGCAGCTGATCGAGCAACTGTCCCGATGGAAAATCAACCAATTACAATTGTACTTCGAGCACACCTTTGCCTACGTCGATCACGAAGAGGTCTGGCATTCGGCGAGCCCGTTGACTGCCGACGACGTTCGTGAAGTCGACACGTTCTGCAAGACACATCACATCGAGTTGGTCGCGAATCAGAATTGCCTCGGGCATGCCGAGCGTTGGTTGCGCAAAGCAACGTACCGACCCCTCGCGCTGAGCCCCGACGGGTTCGACATCATGGGTCTACGCCGGGGCCCGACGACTCTTGATCCGTCGAATCCGGCGGCCTTCGATTTCGTCGCGTCGTTGCTCGGCGAGCTGCTGCCGAACTTCGCCAGCAACCGGGTACACATCGGCCTCGACGAACCGTGGGAGCTTCCCCCCGAGCGCATCGACGAGTACGTGTCGTGGATGACGCGCCTGTGCGCACTACCTGTGCTGCGCGACCGCGAGGTGCTGGTGTGGGGTGACATCCTCGCCCATCACCCAGAGCTGCTCGGCACACTCCCTGACAACGTGACCGTGACTGAATGGGGGTACGAGGCGGACCATCCATTCGATGATCGCGCCCGCGTGCTTGCCACCGCCGGCCAAACAAGCTGGATGTGCCCAGGCACCTCGAGTTGGCAGAGTCTGCTCGGCCGGACGACCAACATGCGTGCCAACACGATCGCGGCATCGCAAGCGGCTCGTGACTACGGCTCAACGGGTTTGCTGATAACCGATTGGGGCGACTGGGGTCATCACCAACCCGCCGCGGTGAGCCTGCCGGGATATGCGTTTGGTGCGGCGATGTCATGGTGTGCTGCGTCGAACGCGAACATCGACTTGTCATGTGTAACCGACCCGGCTGCGGTGGCCCTCGGCGACGTGTACTTGGCCACCTCGGCACAACGTCCCAACTGTTCATCATTCGTGCGCCACCTCTATCTCCCCCAAGCTCGCGTCCGCGGCATCACGCTCGACGAGCTCGACGAGGCCCGTCACCAGATGAGTGATGGCCTCGAGCTGCTCGCGGATCGCACCGATAGCGACGCGGACGAGCTGCGCTGGGCCGCCGATGTCGTTGCTCTTGCGCTCGACGACACGCAGTCACGGGTCGCCGGAGACGGCACCCTCGCCTCCATGGCCGCACCCGACCGGGGCAACCTCTCTGAGCGGGTAGCCGACATTGCAGTGCGTCATGCCTTCCTGTGGACCAAGCGGTCACGGCCCGGAGGCTTGGCCGGAAGTCGTCGGTGGTTCACCCGACTCCACGAGGCGTATCTCAGCGGCGAGGTACCGCCGGGCTGGCCGTATCCAGAGGTCGACCTCAGCGATGCAGAGCCATCAGCGGCGCCAGACTCGACCTGACGTGTCGCGCCCCCTCGTGTTCGAGCGGAGTGGGACCAGTGTCACGCTGACAGCGCTCGCCGGTTCGTTCTACACTCACAACCGAATGAGCTTTCCACCTCCTCGTCTTGCCCCCACCAAGGCGACCGCACAACGCTTTAGCATTACGAGCCGTTCCACGAACGTGCGCGTCGTCGCCACATCGGGGGCGACGCCACATGTCGAGGGCGCCACAATGCACC
>JAYTWP010000039.1:0-8147 GCA_043743395.1 Actinomycetota bacterium
CTCGATGTCATCCATTTCGTCCATATGGGTCGACGCTAATGGGTGGGATGACTCCGCGCTGTGACGTGATCCGTCCGTATACCTCGGGTCGGCGATAACGATCGAAATCGAACAGCGTGCCCGTGTACTTCGCACACCAATCGAGATCGCAGCGAGCGACGATGAGTTCGTCGTCGGTCGTCAGTGCCTGAGCCACAATCTGCCCGCTCGGGGCCACGATCATCGACTGACCCAATGAGTCGACGCCTTCTTCAACCCCACCTTTGGCGACACCGACCACCCAGGTTCCGTTCTGGTACGCGCCGCTCTGCATCACGAGCGCGTTGTGGAAACCCTGCAGGATGTCCTGGCTCGGATCGGGTACGTAGTGGATGGGCGTGTTGTAGCCGCACAAAATCATCTCCACGCCCTGCAACCCCATCACGCGGTACGACTCGGGCCACCGGCGGTCATTACAGATCATCATGCCGATCACGCCGCCGAACGCGCGCCAGACACCAAAGCCCTCGTTGCTCGGCTCGAAGTAGTACCGCTCTGCATGTTGAAACGGCCGTCCGGGCTCATGGTGTTCGTGACCGGGAATGTGCACTTTGCGATATGTCGCGACGATCGAACCGTCGCGTTCTACCAACGTCTGAACGTTGTGCCGATGGGGAGTGCCATCAACGCCGGTCTCGAGCAGCGCGTATCCGAGGCAGAAGCCGATGCCGAGCCGCTTGGCTTCGTCGAACAAAGGTTGCGTTGCCGGGTTCGGCATCGAGGTCTCGTACCAGTGGTCGGCTTCGGTGATGTCGTCGACGAACCAGCGCGGGAAGAAGGTGGTGAGCGCCAGCTCAGGGAACACCAACAGTTGCACGCCGTGCTCGTGTGCCTCATGCAGCAGTGCGATGAGACGCTGCACCACCTGCCCTCGAGTGTGTTCGCGTTGGATAGGGCCGAGTTGCGCTGCGCCAACCGTGAGAATGCGGGACATACACCACAACCTTGGTGGTCGCACACCGATGGCGTCAAGTACTGACCATGTGTGCCCCCACCGCCATCGAGGCGGCAACAGTCTCACCAACAGTCTCGCCAACAGTCTCGCCAACAGTCTCGGCGACCGACGCGATCTGGATCAGGTGCATCTCACCTCCTGTCACGACCCACGCGAGACCCGAGCGCGCTGCGATCGGGAGACGCCGTGGGATCACGACGTTGAGAAGGTCGCCGTCAATGTCAGAACAGGTGGTCATCAACACCCCCAATCGTGATCGACGAAGCACGTTCGTCCAATGTCCATAGCTCGCGCGCAGGGCGTCGGGGCGCGCCGCCGCGACAACCGTGACCTCTTCTCGTCGATGACCGATCAGCGCGGCAAGCGCACCGGTCGCGTCGTCGACAAGTTCAGCGTCGTCAACGACGATCAAGACATCAGTATCTCTTGGAAGACTGTCGATCAGACTCTCTGCCGTGGCGAAGACATGGCCCACGCGGGCACTGCTCCGTCGGGGTGCAATGCATGCGACCCGGCCGTGAGGGCAGAGCGTCTGCCAACTGTGTGCGATCGTCCTCAACGCCGTGGTCCGTCCACTTCGTGATGGCCCGATGATGGCGACGTGTTCACCTCTCGGTAGAACGAGTGAGGCCGGTTCGAGGAGCGCGTATGACAGCCCGAGCGGCAGTACTAGGTCGGTACCCTCGCGAGCAGGACGCGGAAGATCGGCGGAGTCGATTTCAGCGGGCAGCGTGCGTAGTGATCGCAATGATTGCGGGGTTGACGAACGTGGCAATCGATTCGGCTCGGCGCATGCTTGCCTCAGCGACGATGGATCGAACAGTGCGAGCTGTGCTTCTCGTTGAGTGCGCGCATCCAGCACACGCCCTGGAATAGCTTCGACGACGAGGCGCGACGCCACGCCGAGGAATGAAGCATCGAGCGGGTCGGCAAGATGGAAGAGCCACCGCTGCGCGACGAGACTGAGCACCTGCGAAGGCACGGCACACGGCTGGGTAGTTGCCAAGATCACAGAAATGCCAGCGGCCTGACCCTCGGCGATGATCGCATCGAGTTGCGCAAGGTGATCGAACATGTCGTTTGCTTCGAGTTCGCTCCGTAGTGCGCCAAGGCCGTCGATCATCAGAACGGTGCGTGCAGCGAATGGGTCCGCCACTCTTGACTTCGCGCGCATGCGCTCATGATCAAGCGCAGCAAACAGACGAGTCAATCGTTCACGCTCGTGGAGGCCCACGACAGCTGCACAGCCGTGCACCGACTCGAGCGTCCTGAGCCGCTGATCCCCCATTGCGTCGATGACGAAAAGTTCAGTGAGCGGTTCCTCGCGCAGCACGACGGCTGCGATCGACAACAACGCTGACGTGATGCCCATGCCGTTCGCCCCGACCAATAGCAGATGTCCGTCGCGGCTGCTCCACTTCATCGCACTCTGGCGCTGCTCGTCAGGATCGTCGATCACGCCGATCGTGTCCGTGGCGAGTGCGTCGGCAGGGATCGCCCGCGCAAGGGGCGCAAGCCACGGGCGATGTGGAGTCTTGATCGAATTGAGTTTGGCCGCACCGCAGATCGCCCGAACGAGCACCTCGAGCTCGGTCGCGCCACGTTCATCACCGTCGCGGATGCGTTCGCAGCGGCCGCGGTCTGCCTGCGGGTGGGCCAGCCTGACCTCGAGTCGTTGAACGTGATCGCCATGGTCAACCGTGCCTGTGGCGTGCGCCGTCTGGAAGGTGATCAACTCGTCACTCCCGAGTCGCATGATTGCGCGCCCGGCGAGACCTCTTGGTAACAGCGCGGCCGTTGCATCACCGATGATGTCGTTGGAATCGGAAGCGTCGTGCACACGTAACGCAATTCGTAGGTTCGTGTTCGCGCGGATGTCATCACTCACCGCTCCGCCGGGTCGTTGCGTGGCGAGTATGAGATGCACGCCGAGGCTCCGCCCGCGCTGAGCGATTGCGAGCAGAGCACCAATGAAGTCGGGATGTTGAATCGCAAGCGTGGCGAACTCGTCGATGACCACGGCGAGTCGCGGCAGTCGCACCGCCGACCCAACTGTGTTGTGCGAGCCGGCCTGCAGCAACCGGTATGACGTGAGATCCGATGCACCGGCAGCTCGCAAGATACGTTCACGCCGCCGCAACTCTGCGTCGAGGCTGCGCAGAGCCCGGGTCCCGAGCCGATCATCGAGGTCGGTGACCAGACCAACGACATGGGGCAAATCGACACACGCGTCGAACGTCGATCCACCTTTGTAGTCGATGAGCACGAATGTCAGTTCGTCCGGGCTCAATCGAGTCGCAAGCCCGATGACGAGGCTGCGCAACAGCTCGCTCTTGCCGGCACCTGTCGTCCCGGCGACCAACGCATGCGGGCCGTCAGCGACGAGGTCGATCTCGACCACGCCATCGGCGGCCACACCAATTGGCGTGCACGGCGCAGGGTCCGGCCCATGCGTGTTCCAGCTCGATGCAATTCGCTGGGAGAGGACCTCAGGATCGCCAGTGGCGATGGCGCTACCGATGCCGAGGCCGAGGCCGAGGCCGAGCAAGTCCATGATGCCGACCCGCCGTGGGAGCGCCATTGACTCGTCGACAATCTCTGGGTCGATCAACGACGCGATCGCTGCGGCCGCCAAGTGTGCATTCGCGCGGGAGAGTCCAGCCACGTGCACTACGTCGGGTACTGCCGATGCCCGCGTATCCGGTGTCCATCTCGCCAGTGAGTTGGGACCGAGGGTCAGCGTGCTGGTGGCAATAGCTGGGACTTCGGCGGGCGTTGCACAGAGCAGGACGACTGCAACGCGTCGTCGTCCCGCAAGCAGCCGACGCAATGGGCTCGTCCGTGCGGCAAACAGATCCGGCCGGTCGACCACAAGGATCAACAGCCGCACATCGTCACCATCAAGACCCGCAACAAAGGCCGTCACGTCCGCCGGATCCACGATCCGCGCCACTCCGGCTTCATCGGCGACGTGCGCAAGCCAGCTCAGACACTCCCATTCGTCGCTCTGATCGGTCACAACCCCCAATTGCCAATCGGCCGGGCCACTCGACGCAGCAAGCTGGGCAACCATGGATCGAGCGATTGCCGCGCTGGTGACCAGTGGCCCCACGACGGCGGTCACCGAACCCGCTGGCAGCGTCACGGCTACCGGTACACGGTCAAGGCGAGCCGCAGACTCAATCGTTGTCCACGTGTCGAGCGACGTATCGCCGTCGGTTCCCGACACACGCGGTGCCCACGTGGAGTCGCCGATGCCAAGCGAAACGACGAACGCATCGGGATCGTCGCGACGCACCGACCACAGCGCAGGCGCACGTCGGCGCATCAGGTCAAGCGCGCGCTCAAGGGTCGGGGTCATGGCCAGATGGACAGCGCGCGCCTGCGCCTGCTGGGCTCGGAGAGTGTCCGCGAATTCCTGCACGTAACGGGCGCAGCTGCGCTGGTCCCCCGTTCGAGACCGACGGACGCTGACACGTTGGGCTACCCATGTGCCACCGGCCACCAAAGCCCCCATCAATCCGAAAAGCAAGAACATCATCTGGTGAAGCAGTACCGCTATGGCACCCGCTCCGAGCAGTCCGAGCGCCGTTGGAATCAGACTGCCTCCTGTAGTGGCCGTTGACCGAGGCTGCCGCGGGGCGGCCACGGTAGGCGCCTCGAACACCCGCATCGGTCGTGGTGCGCGCACGAAGGTTTCCCGCCACGGGTCACCCGGCCGTGAACTCGAAACACCACGTGGCATTGTGTCGTGGCGCGCCGGGGCGAGATCAGCAACTTCGCATGTGGCGCGAAGTTCGAGCACGCTGGCGCCCAGTTCCAGATGTTGTCCGCACCCGAGCTGTGATCGGCCCCCGATCGCAACGCCTTCAACACGCAAGCTGATCACTCCGGCAAGTTGAATTACGTACATTGTTGCGTCGTTGTGTACTTCGAGTACCGCGTGGTGAAGCTCGAGCTTGGGGTCCCGGCAGCTGACGGCAGCAGTGACGGCCCGACCGATGATGTAGGTGCCCGCTGACAGCTGGCAGTGTCTGCCCGCATCCGGTCCAGCCGTCCACACTGCCGTGATCACCGCAGTTGGTTTCTGTGTCCTGGGCGGGCCGACGAGCACGATCGTTCCGTGGCGCACCTCGCTGGTGGTGAGCGGCTGATCGAGCCGCGCTGGCTTCCCATCAAAGGTGACAGTCCCATCGCGGGTGACAGTTCCGTCGAAGCGTCCAGTTCCGTCGCCGGCACTGTCGCCATCACAGGCACTGTCGTCATCACCGGCACTGTCGCCATCACAGGCACTCTGCCACGACGTGGCGAGGGCACCGATGAGGTCAGCAACCGTGGTCTCGTCCGTCACCCCCTCCACCGTGAGTCGCCGACCATTGGGGTCGACGAGATCGAACGAGTCGTACGGGCGGCGAGCATCGGCATCGTTGAAGGCAGCGGTCACCCTGCACTGAGTGCCCGGCACCCTCCGATCAGGAACAACGCCTCCCTCACAGAGCGACCCTTGAGGATTTCTTGACAATTCGTAGACGTGCAGTGATCCAGCCTGTGAGACCCCCGGAGATGACCGACACGCAACGTGCAGGCCATGACAAATACCCGACTTCCCCAACGGCCCACTACTCTTCGCCCGCAATCGGCACCTGTGCTGCGCCGCCTTCACGACGAGTGGAGCCACCTCACGATCCGGGCGAGTGAGCTCCGTACCGTACGCACGTGGAGCTTGCCCGGCCTTCCCGTTCAATCGCTCGACGAGGTACTCGTTCGTTGTGGATATCGAGCCGCACCGCCCTCTGGCGACTCCGCACATCGGGCACCCGCTATCGCCAACGACGACCTCGACGACGCGTACCTGTTGCGCATCGTCGAACTCGCCCGGACCAGTCCACTCGCGGCGAGAATCGTCTTGCAGCGGATCTTGCCAGCGCTCAGTGCGGTCGCCGGGCGGCATGCATCCAACGCTGCCCAGCGTCATGCCGTGCTCGACGACCTCGTCGCGAACGCTTGGCCGATCATCCTCAAATACCCCGTCGAGCGCCGCCCAAGACGGGTCGTTTCCAACCTCGTGCGCGACACAGCGTTCGAGACGTTTGTCCGTCCGGTTCGTCGCCGCTCGTCCGGCGAAATTCCTACCTCACACGATCGGATGTCCGAGCCAGCAACAGAACCGAAATCCGAGGCTCTCGACGAACTGGTCGGCCTGCTCAACGAAGCGCGTCGCAAGGGCATCGCTCAGGCCGACATCGACCTGATCTGCCAGCTCGTCAGCCTGGGCAGCACCGACGAAGTTGCACTGCTCCACAACGTCACGCCACGAACGATTCGGAATCATCGCAGCGCGATCTTGCATCGACTGCGATGTGTCGCGGCCGAGGCAGCTTGAGAGCTGTCAGCTGAACCGACGCAGGCGCAAGCTGTTGGTGAGCACGAACACGCTCGAACTCGCCATTGCCAGACCAGCGATCACGGGATTGAGAAAGCCCAGCGCAGCCAGAGGGAGGGCGGCAATGTTGTAGGCGAACGCCCAGAACAAGTTGCCCTTGATCGTGCTCAACGTGCGTCGGCTGAGCCGCAACGCATCGGCGGCTCCACGCAGGTCGCCACTCACGATCGTGAGGTCGCTTGCCTCGATAGCAGCATCGGTGCCGGTACCCATCGCGATGCCGAGATCGGCCTGGGCAAGTGCCGCTGCGTCGTTGACTCCGTCGCCCACCATCGCCACGGTCGCACCCTGCGATTGCAGGTGCTTCACCGCATCTACCTTTTCCGCAGGCAATACATCGGAGATCACGTCTGCTTCAAGGATGCCGACCTCATTGGCAACGGCAACGGCGGTTGCGCGGTTGTCGCCGGTGAGCAGCATCGGGCGCAGGCCGAGAGTGCGAAGCCGCGCGATTGCGTCTCGACTCGTCGCCTTGGGGATGTCGGCTACTGCGATCACAACCTGAACACGACCGGCCCAACCCGCTGCAATCACGGTGCGCCCCATCTGCTGATGTCGCTCAGTCGCCTGCTGCAACGACGCTGCCATCTCGCCGATTTCGGCGACGACATAACTGGGGCGACCAGCCACGACCCGTTCGCCTCCGACAAGACCGACCACGCCGAGACCGGGCTGATTGGCGAAGTCCGTCGGTGTCGTCAGCGTGAACCCGGCCTCGGTGGCACGCACAATCGCGCGTGCCACGGGATGTTCGCTGGCCGCCTCTAACGATGCGACCCGACCAAGCGCGCTGGTGCGATCGACGCCTTCGAGCACGACAATCTCCACGACATCCATGCGGCCCGTGGTGACGGTACCGGTCTTGTCGAGAACGACGGTGTCCACCTGACGCGTGCTCTCGAGGATCTCGGGACCCTTGATGATCAGACCGAGTTGCGCACCGCGGCCCGTGCCGACCAGGAGCGCCGTGGGGGTCGCCAGGCCCAAGGCGCACGGGCAAGCAATGATCAGCACCGCCACAGCAGCCGTGAACGATCGGTTCGTATCGCGGGTGACAGCGAGCCAAACAATGAGCGTCGCAATGGCACCAAGTACGACCACGGGTACGAACACCGCGCTGACCCGATCAGCGAGACGCTGCACCGGCGCCTTGCCCGACTGCGCGTTCTCGACCAAGCGCGCCATCTGCGCCAACGTGGTGTCGCTACCCACGCGAGTGGTGCGCACCACGAGGCGACCACCGACGTTGATGGTGCCACCGGTGACAGGCGAGTCGGCGGTAACATCGACCGGCACACTCTCGCCAGTGAGCATCGAGGCATCGATCGCCGACGCCCCTTCCAAGACGACTCCGTCGGCGGCGATCTTCTCGCCCGGCCTGACCACGAACAGATCGCCCACATGGAGTGCAGCAATAGGCACCAAGAGCTCACGCCCATCGCGAAGCACGGTCGCGTCTTTCGCACCGACGTTGAGCAGCGCACGAAGTGCGGCGCCAGATCGGCGCTTTGCCCGAGTCTCGAAGTAGCGGCCGGCGAGCATGAAGACAACCACCGACGACGCCACCTCGAGGTACAACTCGCTATGGGTTGTGACCGCGGTGCCGGCCATGCCCGACATCGTCTGCGCCGTCCGAGCCGGGAAGAGCGTCAAGCGCATCTTCATGCCCGGGACACCGGCGTCGCCGACGAACAGTGACCACGTGCTCCA
>JAYTWP010000040.1:0-2079 GCA_043743395.1 Actinomycetota bacterium
GTCTGTCCCGAACGCCTTCTCCCACCCGAACTGCACCAGCCCGCCGAGCAAGCACAACGCAACCTGCTTCGACCACCAACCGTCGACGTCGATCCCATGCCGCACCAGCGCAGCACGCAGGACCTCGATCGTGTCCTCTTTCGACATCGGAATGCGAGCCGCGTTGAGCGCCAGGTACCAGGCGAGGTCGTGGCAGATCGGTCCCTCACCCGGATACGACCAGTCGATGAGCACGGTTCGGCCGTCGGCGGCGGCTCCCATGTTGCCCAGCTTCCAATCACCGTGAAGGAAGGTCGAAGGCGTCGTGCGTAACGACGTGGTGAGTGCACTGCTGTCATGGTTGAGATCGCGGATGACGGATCGAACTGCAGCAGGTGCCCGGTCGACAAAGCGCTGCCAACCCTCGCTGGCGATCTTCGGCACGATCGCAGGGAACCCTCGATCAGACTCGGCCTCGACCATGCGGTCGTCGAACAGATGCCATCGTGACTGGTACGGCAGCAGGCCGACGTCGTCGTGCCAGTTCCACGTCTTCGTGGACATGCCGGCGAGATGGTCGATGAAGCGCAGGTGATGTTCGACGGGGAGCACGTGATCACCGGGCGACACCATGCTTGCAGTGAGGTCGCGCATCAGGATCGCCGCTCCCCAACCATGGCGGCCGAGTCCACCCGCCACACCGACGGTGCCGTGCTCGATGAGCTCAGGAGCAACATCCATCAACCCGGCCTGCCACACCAGCAGTGGCAGCGGACCGATGTCTCCATAGCTGCGCATCGTCCAGTCATCATCCACATGCACGTACTTGACGATGTGCGGTTCATCGTCGATCGTGACACGCTCGAAGCCACTGCCCGACTTGGAGTCGGTGGTGAGGAACGGGCTCCGCTCGGAGGCGTCCTGCAGCAGCTCGTCGATCGAACTGCACACGTGGCGCGGATGGAGCACCAGCCTCGAGGGCGAGGTCGAGGAAGCGAGTTCGGACATCGTCAGCCGACGTGCTCGAAGGCGGGAGCGTTCATCTCAGCGAGCAACGGAGCCGGCCAGCGACCACCGCAGAACACCCGGTCCTCGACGATCCTGTCGGCAACCGGATCGATGGTCAGTATGTGCGCGTGGTGGGCGCCGTGCTCGACTCCATCCTCGGCCCACCTCATGAAGTACTCCACGACCTCGCCGTCGGCGGTGGTCTGGCGGCGAAGTTCGGTGAACTCACTTGTTGCGGCGAACCAACGCGCATACTCACCGCGTACGGCATCCTGCCCGCGAAGCACGAAGCGCCAGCCCGGCACCGTGGCGTCGAGGACGACGGACGGGCCGTACACGTCAGTGGTAGCGGGCATCGCGCCGTGGCGGACCGCGTCAAGGAATCGGTCGATTGCGTTGGAAGGGCTCACTGTGGACGAAGTTGAGTTGTTGTTCATGTAGCTATTCTCCATCGCCAGTTTGCAGGCCGTTTGCAGTCGCGGCGCGGCGACGGGCTCAGCGGGTCAGCGGTGGCCCGATGATCGCCGCGCCGTACGGGCCGATGGCGGCAACGAGACGTCCGACATCGGGCTGACCTGCGGGAGGGATCTCCGCGACCGGCGCGAGATCGGACACGTCGATGTGGAACTGCTCGAAGCCGCCCGGTGACACCAGTTCGAGGAGGTGGGCCTCATCGCTCTGCACCAAAAAGGTGTGCGGCAGGGCACGTGGCATAAAGGCCATATCACCCGCGCGGAGCAGCCGACGCTCGCCCTCGTAAATGAAAGTCGTACTCGAGAGTAACGACCCAAGGGCGCAGCGACGGCGCCGGGTGGGCGTGACTGGCGTGATCGGTCCGATCGCGGAGTGTGGTGCCCTGTTGACGGCCTCGGCGCCAACGCCGCCAGCCGAGATCAGAGCGGCATTAATGGACTTCGACTACCGTGGTCCATTCTTGGATGAGTTCCGCGAGTAAGACGGCACCGCCGAGGTTGTCGCACATGATCCCGACGACATCGTCAAGGCCAGTCGCCGACGCCGACCGGATCGCTTGATAGCCGTACGCGTGAGCGGTCTCGCCGATCTCGTGGGTGTACTGAAGGTCGTCGCGAA
>JAYTWP010000041.1:0-4012 GCA_043743395.1 Actinomycetota bacterium
GTGGCCGATCGGGTTCGAGTGGGCTGCGTTCTGGGGGCAGCTTCAGCATCGCCGTCGTGACCGTCTTGGCGACTCTCGACGTCGACATCACCGTTACCGTCGCTGTCGTCGTCATCGGAATCGTCATCGAAGTCAGCGTCGTCAGCGTCGTCATCGGCGAGGCCACCTGATTGGCTGCCACCCGGCTTCGAGCGGCCACGGCCGCCCCGAGAACCCCGGCGACGCTTACGAACCGGTCGCAGCGTTGGCTCGCCGTCTTGCTCCCCTGTGGGCTCCCCCGCGGAGTCCTCTGTGGGTTCCCCGGCGGGTGTGGTGACCGTTTCGGCAGCTGAACTGTGATTTGTGGCTGCTGAACCGTGCGTCGCGGCCGCTGAGCCTGCGTCCGACGCACGCGCCGCCCCGTCGAGATTCTCGACCCGTATGTCGTCCATGGACGTATTCCCTCCGTATGTGCTTACCAGCCCGGTAAGCGAGCAACGGCTGCCAAAGTTGGGATCCGCCCCGACTGGCGCCTTCGCTCTCGATCTGTGGATGGGCAACATTGCCCTATTTCTTGCCGGCGCCACTGCATCCGCTGAGTACAGCTTGGGCAACATGCGCCGACCGCACACTACGACTTGGCGTGACCGCGGTCGCGGCACACCAATATCGCTTCATGACGGTATCGACATTTCCGGGGACTTCTGCAGCAAAAGTCACCCCAACGCGGGGTTTCGGGCAACACGAATCGCCCGTGGACATCAGAATCTGCCCACTGGTGGCAACACACCCCGCCGGTTGGCGAATTCGGTGCGTGGTGAACGAGGGCACCGTGGCCGTGCGCGAACATCGCCGAGCTGGCGGAAGGCGATGCTGTCGGCTATTGATTGAGATGATGTCAGCGGTGCAGCGCTGGGGCGGATCGGATGATCACCGGCATCAGCGCCGTTTTTCATGCGCGGAGTCGGACAATGCCACGGGTTTCTGGACAACTTGTGCGCTGTGTTGCTCCCAGAGCTACACAGCGCACAACTTGTCCAGCCGGCGCCACGCGCGGGCCCATGCCTCCAGCCGATCTCGACCACGCCAAGGTCTGCCGCCACGCGGTTAAGTGGCCATGTATGGGCCGTCTCAAGTGGCCGTCGTTGGGCAAACCTGTTGGCCGCCCGACTTGGTCAGCGCATCCGGCGCATGTGCACGCTTTGCACAAGACCAAACAGCACAAAATAGGTCAACATGCCCGAACCGCCATACGAAATGAACGGCATGGGCAAGCCGGTGATCGGCATCAGCCCCAGCGTCATCGCGATATTTTGGAAGATCTGCCACAGCAGCATGGAAAACACCCCTGCACAGATGTAGGTGCCCAATAAATCACGCGAAAGATGCGCGATTCGCCAAATTCTGAACAGTGCGATGCCGAACAAGCCAATCAGCACAGAGCAACCAATCAAGCCGAACTGCTCGGCAATCGCGCTGAACGGGAAGTCGGCCCATTGGACCGGGATGTCGCTCTTTGCGTTCGTAATCGGCCCCAGCAGCCACCCTTTGCCGGTAATACCGCCCGTCGCTGTTGCGCGCAGCGCGTTTCGCCCCTGAAAGATGTATCTCTGCAGCGCGTCATCGGTGGAATTGGGGTTCATCCACCCCCGAATACGGGTGGTCTGGTACGAGTTCACGAGTCGAGTGATGAACGCCGCGCCAACGGTGCTGATTGCGAGCAACGTGATCATCAAGATGTACTTCGCTCGCGCCCCAGCGACGAGCAGCAGACCCATCATCAGCACGACGAGCACCGACGCCGAGCCAAGGTCGGGCTGCAAAATGATGAGCACCACAGGAATGCCGCCGAGCCAAAGTCCACCGACGAATCGCTCGTAGGAGACAGAGTCGCTGGAGTCCTCGCTCAAAAAACCAGCGAGCGCCAACAGCACGAAAACCTTCGCGAACTCGGCTGGCTGCAGATTGATCGGGCCGATGCCGAAGCTCAGTTGCGCTCCGTTGCTGACCTTGGCCAGCAAAAAGATCAGCATCAGCGACACGATGCTGAGCCCATAGAAGAACTTGGCCCGTTCGCGAAGCCACGAATAATCGAGCGACATCACGAACAGCATCACGCCGATCGAAATGATGACGAAGACCACTTGACGCGTTGCAAAGAGGTACGAGTTCGGCACCTTGGTACGAGACGCCGAATACACCGTGAGACAGCCGATTACGACGAGCGCGGCCTGCGTGAACATCAGCACCCAGTCGACATTGCGGCTGGGATCGCCGGGGCTCGAGCGCACATTTCCGAGACCCGAATCGGGCCGCCGGTTGAGGACCGAAAAGGCCATCAGTCACGCACCGGGTCGTACGGGTTCTGCAGACAGTTCGTAGATGGCAACGACACTGGTTCTGCTGGCAGGAGGGACGTGACATCGAGTGGGTCCGAGGGCACGACGGCGTCGAGGGCGACGGTGCCGGCGAGTGCCTCGAACATGCATTTGACAACCGGGGCGGCAGCCTTGCTGCCATAGCCCGCCTTTTCGAGATACGCGACGACCGTATACGGCTTGAAGGGATTCGTACTGAAGGCAGCGAACGCTGAGGAGTCATTCCAGGGTTTGCTGGCGAAGCCCTGCGCCGTGCCGGTCTTTCCGGCGATCGTGAGCTTGTTGTACGGATAGTTACGAAAGAGCGTCTCTCCGGTGGTCGCATGATAAAAGGTGGACGGGTAACGCACGCCCCGGCCCGTGACGACACGCTTCAGGCCAGCGATGATGGGGTCGTTGACTTCGGGCGGTAGATCGATCTGCTCGACAAGATCGGCCTTGTCGAATGCGGTGATGACTGCGCCGCGCGAGAGATCGACTTGACCAGGCGATTGCTCGGGAACGCCACCTTGGTAGATGGCCCGCACGATGTGTGGCCGATTGAGGAAGCCGCCGTTGGCCAGCGTCGCGTATGCATTCGCGAGTTGAAGTGGCGATGCCGCGAGCAGACCCTGCCCGATCGCAGTTTGTACGTTGTCTCCCACAAGGAGACGAGGTACCTCACCCTTGGCCAGCTTGCCCTGCTCGACAAGTTTCTTCTTCAGCTCGGTGTCGGGAACCCGGCCGTTGAATTCGAATGGGAGCTCAATGCCGCTGCCACTACCGAAGCCGAACTTGCGCACCTGATCCTGCAACAGGCTTCGGCCTGCTTTGAATGTGAGCTCACCAAGCCGATAGAAGAACGCATCACTGGAAATCGCGAGCGCTGACTCGATGCTCACGGGACCGTACTGGCTTGGTTTGCCCGTATTCGGGTTCGTCGCATTGAAATATTCACATCGCACACCGGTGTTGCAGACGCTGCGATCAATCGTTTCGAGCTTGTAGCTGCCCTTGTCCGTGTACAGATCTGTCGGGCCGATAATGCCCGTGATCGTTGCTGCGTACGCAACGAAGGGTTTGAACGTAGAGCCGAGGTTGTATTGGCCCTGGATGGCCCGATTCACAAGAATCGACTTGTCGGGATGCGCCGGGTCATTGGGGAACAGTTGTTTGAACTTCGAACCCGAGATGCCTGCGTTGAACCAGCGATTGTCGAAGTTGGGGTAGCTCGCCATCGCAATCACTTGGCCGGTCTCGTGGTCCATCACAACGACGGAGCCAGCGGGTGCCGGATAGGGCAGGTATTCGTTGCCGTTGGCGTCGAGGATGAAGTTCTCGCCCGTAAACTTTGGGTTGCCCAGTTTGTCTTTCGGGTTTCGCGCCATGCGCGTGACGTCGGTGGCTTCGCGTTGCAGTCGCAACTCGGTCTGCAGTGCCTGCTCTGCGTATTGCTGGATCGTGAGATCGATCGTGAGCTGAATGTCCTTACCACCGACCGGTTCGACGCGGCTGATCTCGCGTACGACGTGATTCGTACTGTCGACTTCGTAGATCACCTTGCCCCACGTGCCGTGAAGCGTGGACTCCATACTCTTTTCGACGCCGAACTGACCAACGACCTCATTGTTGAGGTAACCCAGTTGCTTGTAGTCGTCCGCCTGGGTTTTGAGGAT
>JAYTWP010000042.1:0-3041 GCA_043743395.1 Actinomycetota bacterium
CGCATCTTCGTGGCTCAGCGCACGGACGCGCGAAGTGCTCACCGAGTTCGGGTGGAACTACATCGACGCCACCGGTAACGCTCTGCTCTCCATCGATCGGCCCGGACTCTTCATCCGCACCGACGGCGCGACACGCGATCCGGCGCCCAAGAAATCGACCAGTCCTAACCTTCGCGGTCCACGCGCATGGGCTCTGCAACGGACGTTGGCCGAAGTGCTGCCGCCGTATGGACTCAGCGAGCTCAGCACCACCTTGGGCATCGACGCCGGCTACGTCTCGCGTCTGCTTGGCGCTCTCTCCGGCGAAATACTCATCGACCGCCCCGCCCGCGGACGCGTCCAAGCAGTGCAATGGGAGCCGCTGCTACGCCAGATCGCCACGAGCTACTCACTACTCGGCTCAAACGAGACAGCAAACTGGGTGGCTCCGGGAGGAGCCGAACAGTTCCTCCGCGACCTTTCGTCGTCGAAGCTGAAGGGGTGGGCCGTCACCGGCTCCTTCGCCGCATCGCGAGTGGTGTCGGTCACCGCACCGGAGATCGCCGTCGTCTTCGCGCAGGACCCAGAACGCATCGCCGACACAATGCGACTGCGGCCGGTCCGAAATGGCGGAAACGTTGTCACAGTCCTTCCCTACGATCCCATTGTGTTTGAACGGACGTGGGAGGACGAGAACATCGTGTACGCATCAGTTGCACAGATCGTCATGGACTGCATGACCGGGTTCGGTCGCATGCCAGCAGAAGCCGACGCGCTGCTCGACTGGATGCAGCGTCGAGCACCTCGATGGCAAGCTCCGTCGCTGACTGCAGCGGCGACGCTGCCATGAGCACCGAACAACCTCGGATCGAGTACATCGAGGCACGCCGTGCCCTCCTCGACGCGCTGACGGCCCTGCAGCCGCACGTCGACGCGTTCGTGCTCATCGGCGCGCAAGCCGTCTATCTGCGCACCGCTGACCGACTGCCCGGCTACCAGCCATTCACCACCGATGCCGACCTCGCGCTCGACCCAAGCCGACTTGCCGATCTCCCGCTGCTTGCAGACGCCATGCAAGCCGAAGGCTTCGAGTACAGCGGCGAACCAGGAATCTGGAACAGGCACATGCTGCGGCCGGGATTCTCCGAAGACATCATCGTTCCCGTCGACCTCATCGTGCCCGCTCACGTTGCAGCGTCAGCCGGTCGGCGAGGAGCACGCCTTCCTGGCGACCACGGCCGCACAGCTGCGCGCAAGAGTGCTGGCGTCGAAGGAGCGCTCGTCGATCACGACCCAATCGAGATCGCTTCGCTCGAAACGAGCGACAGTCGCCGGATGGTCGTCAACGTCGCCGGCCCGGCAGCGCTTTTGGTCGCAAAAGTCCACAAGCTCGGGGAACGACTGGCCACCCCACACCGGCTCATCGACAAAGATGCGGGCGACGTGTTCCGACTGCTGGAGGCGACACCGCTGCGAGAGATGATTCGCCTGATGCAGACGCTGCTCGCCGACGATCGATCAGCCGCAGCCGCCACGGTCGCAATCGGGTACGTGAGACAGCTATTCGCGACACCCCGATCCCCCGGCGTCCAACTCGCCGTGCAAGCCCTTGCCATCGCTGCCGACCAAGCGACCGTCACGATCACCATGACGGGCTACGCACAGGACCTGCTCGCAGAGCTCCAGACGTAAGGTTTGTCAAGAGCGGCCAGCGCATCGCGGCATGCGCAGCGGACGGCCGCCGGTCGCGAGTACCGAGATTGCGACCAACCATCGGCCATACCGGCCGTCGCTGTTACTCCGTATTCTCGCTCGACCACGCGTTGAGCAGCCGCTCGAGATGGGCCAGGTTGGCGGGCCGTCGGTCAGTGGCCATCGCCGCCGCCATGTTTGTTGTCGGGCAATGCGCGGTCGTAGAGGCGGACGAGAAGCCGTGCCGCCGTCTGCGTTCCGATGTGTTCGCGGGCCTGCGCGCGCCGGATGGCTTGCTCAATCATGTCGCCGGCTACACCCCCGTCGATGGCTTGTCGGATGGCAAGGGCGGGTGACACGACTGGCACGCCGTGTACCTCGTCGCGATCCGCCTCGTCGATCACGACGTGGTGGATCTCATAGAGCTCTCCGCCCGCTCGGCGGGGCCTGTACTTCGGCGGCAGCGCAATGTGGATCTTGCGCGGATTCACGTCGGCGAGATCCCAGAGCAACAGTCCCGACTCCCCGGCGATCAACCCGCGCCCCTTTGCCCACAGCACCGCTTCCATCAGCTCGGTCTGTTCGTCGAACGGCACCGTCGAGATCCGGTAGACGCCATGAGCGCGGCGCTCGAGCACGCCCGTCGCAGCCATTCGACGCACCTGGTCACCCGCGACACCGACCCCTGCAGCCTGCGCAACCGTGAAGAGACCATGCTGCTGCGCGGCCACCTCCAACAGACGGGCAACGGGGTTCTCCATGAACAAACCCTACTCAGGTGCCACGATTCTACAACGAAATGCAGGATAAGATTGCAAAAGCGTGGCGTGAGAGCACGGTTCTGCCGCAGGAGTCCAGATATCCGCGCTCAGCTCACGATGGCACTGGGGAGCGTCATTTGAACGATCCTGGCGATGTTGCGGGCGTCGTCGATACCACGGTGATGAGTGCCAGCCAACGGCACGCCGAGCAGGTCGAGCGCCACCGTCATGCCGCAACGGCGCACGCCCTTCCAATCGGCGAACACCTGCTTGATGTTCAAGTGCTCGCTTTCGAACTGCTCGGGGAACACCAGACCGAACCGCGTGCAGTCCAGACGAAACTGGCCGACGTCGAAGAAACCCCACGAGCACAGCCGGTACGGCCCATCGCCGATCCATGCGATGAACCGGGCGAACACAGCCGGGAACATGTCGGCTCCATCGACATCGGCTTGCTGAATGGTCGTCAGAGCGGTGCAGAACTGGCTGAGCTTGGGCTCGCCGACCGGACGAACGAACGAGTCGAACTCATCGACGACCGTCAAGGTCCCATCGAGGCGGACCGCGCCGATCTCGATGATCTCCATGTGGTTGCGTGGGCGCGACGTA
>JAYTWP010000043.1:0-11049 GCA_043743395.1 Actinomycetota bacterium
CCGCGCACGTCGGCCACAGCCGTCTGGGCCTCTTGCGCATCGACCTCTGGAAGAAAGGCTGGAACCGACTCGTCGAGTTCCTGCCACATATCGATTTTCCGTCGCATCGCTGCTCCCTCTCACCAGACGCGGGCCGCACTGTCACACGGTCACCACGCGCATGACTGCTTGCGGCACTTTGTGTATCGGCCGTCACCGCCGCTTCTTGAGTCAGCAGAGTCACTGCTCAACGTTGGAGCCGAAGGTGTGCAAAAGATTTTCACAAAGTTGGCGAAAGGTTCTCAAGGTTCGATGTGAGGTGCCGATTCATACGTTGCACCGGATGAGCAAACGGGTTCATGTCGGTGGGTTTCGTGGGACAACTATTTTGCGGAGGAACGCACCAACATGAACAACCACATCGAAGTAGAAGAGACCAGCAGCAAGAAGGACAAGGGCTTCACCCTCGTTGAATTGCTGATCGTTATCGTGATTCTCGGAATCCTCGCCACCGTTACGGTGTTTGCGGTCCGCGGCATCACCGACAAAGGCAAGACAAGCGCCTGTACTGCTGACCAGAACACACTTCAGACAGGCGTCGAGGCGTATTACGCCCAGAACGGCAGCATCGTCATCCCAAGCGAGGCAACACTCGTGACCGCTGGGCTGATTCGCACGCAATCGCAGTACTTGATGATCAACGGTGCTGGTGGCTCCGCGGCCGTGGCGGCCGGTAACGGTAATCCCGCATCACCGGCCCAGGCCGCGGGCACTGTCGGAGCGGACCCCTCCGTTGCGAACAATCCCTGCGTCGGCGTCATCACCGCTGGGTAGTGCTTGACGCACCAATGTGAATAATGAGCCGGGCCTTCGGGCCCGGCTCATTCGCGTACCGGGACTGTTCAAGTGGGCGTTCTATTCGCGACGCGACCGGCCCCGTGCATAAGGATGACGCTGTGACTCCGGGCAGAACCACAACGACGTGGCGTTCTCAGCTCGCTCGGATCACACCAATGCGCTATCTGGTTCTTGCGCTGATGGGTGCGGCTGCTGGCGTCGCCGGCGGTGGGCGAGGTGACTGGGACGTCTTCGTTGCGGCCGGTAGAGCGATGCTCGGCCACGATGGCCTGAGCGTCTATGCCCGCTTTCCCGATGTGCAAACTGGCCCGATCTCGCTAGTGATCGCGCTGGTGCTCTCGATCACGCCTCGCGACGGTTTTGTTGCATCCACGGTCCTGTGCGTGGTGCTTGGCCTCTTCGCGATTCGCTGCCTTGAACGAGCTCAGCATCCCGATCGCACGGTGGACCCGCAGGGCACTCACATGACCGTCCTGCTTGGCGGTCTGGTCGTGATGTTCTGGTGGGCGAAGTTGGGTGGCTACGGCCACATCGATGACGCCATTGTGCTTGCCGCTGCAGCTGCAGCACTGCTCAAGATTCGCCAAGGAAAATCGACCGCTGCGGCGGTATTGGTCGGTCTCGCGATCGCCACGAAACCGTGGGCGGTGATCCTCGTTCCACTCACGTTTGTTCCGGTGGGGCCGCTGTGGCAGCGCCTCCGCGCGCCGTTGATCGCCAACGCCATCGGCGCGTTGTTTTGGCTACCGTTTTTCATTACCGAACCACACACCCTCGAGTCGATGCGCCCGACGGTGAATATCGCACCCGACTCCGTCCTGCAATTGTTCGGTCTCACGAACGAGTCGCTCCCGACGTGGATGCGATCTGCACAGTTGCTCGGCGCCCTTGGCCTCGCGACGTTCGCCATCTGGCGCGGCCGAGTTGGTGGCGTGCTGTTGGTTGCGGTTGCATTTCGGATGATGACCGACCCAGGCACCTGGAGCTACTACACGGCGGGGTTGATGCTCGGGGCCCTTGCGTGGGATCTCTATGAGACCACGTCCGTGACTCCGAATGCAACGCTCGCGGCGGCAGTGCTGCTTCTCCCACCGTGGCTGATCCCGTGGCCCGACGTTCGCGCCGTGACACGGCTCGTTACGTGTCTCGCCGCGATCGTGCTCGTCGCCGCCGACAAGCCGCGGATCGCACGGCGTGTCCCTGACGCGCTCCCGGCGCCTGGTTAGCTGCGCCGTTTAGCCGAGAACGCTGTTCGTGGTCGTATGTACGACGCGGTTCCGTGAGAAATGCCCGACGTTCAACTCGTTGCCAGTGAGTGGACAGTGGACCGAGACGGGTTCGATGTCGTGATCGTGGCCGGCTTCGCACGCAGCAATGATCGCGCCCATGATCGGCCCAACCATCGGGGCATTCTTGAACTGATTGCCGCTCGTGCCAATCGCCAAGTAGAAGCCAGCAAGATCACTTCGGTCATAGACCGGCACCCAGTCGCTCGATACGTCGTACAACGCAGCGATGCCCGTCGGGCGCACTGGCACGCCGATATCGGGGAGCCTCCGGGCTACTCGAGTGGTCTGCGCCTCCCAGACCTCCGCAGTGGGCATCTCATTGAAGTGGTCTGGGTCATCGACCCATTCGAGCGTGTCGCACTCGGGCTCCACACCGCCGGTGATGAGCGTGCCACCAAGGTGCGGCCTGAAGTAGGTGCCGAGGTCCGCATCGGTGACGATCACGCCACCGTCGTCGATGGAGAACCCATGCGGCGCCGGCAACACATCGACCTCTTGACGTAGAGCACGCGTCGTGACGCCCTTCGTGGGATCGAGACCGGCGAGCGCGTTCACCTTGGACGAGTGCGGGCCAGCGACGTTGACGACGACCGAGCAAGCCAACACCTCACCATCGTTCAACACAAGCGAACTGACCCTCGCGTCGTGTTGGTTGATACCGACCACTTCCGTACGGAACCGGAAGGTGGCCCCAGCCGCTTGCGCAGCGATCATGAGGTTGTGTGCGGCCAGCGCCGGGTCGTCGACGAAACCAGCGTCGGGAGTGAAATAGGCAATGAGTTCACCGTGATTGACGTCCCAGAAGGCGTCATCACCGACAGGTTTGGGCGGGTAATATCGTCCGAGATCGAGGCTTGGAAAACGGGCGTGCAGATCGGCTGTGGTCAGCGCCTCATACGGCACACAAACATCATCGAAGAGCGTTTGTACCTTCTGTAAGGGCGTAGCTGGGGAATCAAGCACGAGCATGCCGGTACGAATGAACTGTGCTGTCCCGAGCGCGTCGCTGAGACCGAGATAGCTCGACCACTGTGTCCACATGTGCGCCGATTCCCACGCCATTTTCACCGAGTCGGGCGTGGAGTAGTTGAATCGAACGATCGCCGACGATGAACTGGTCGAGCCGGCACCAGGGCCAGGGCCCTTGTCGACCACGAGCGGTGAGTATCCACGACGGGCGAGTTCGAGGGCCACAGAACAGCCCATGATCCCGCCGCCGATGACGACCGCGCCAAAGTCCGAACTGGGAGCACCAGATTTGGAGGCATGAGAATCCATGCGAGCATTCTGTGACAATGACAGCGAACCCGAATAGGGCCGAAGTGCCCTAATTCACCGAACGAGCTCCATCCGCAGTCCTGCCGTATCCCATGTGGGATCAAGTGGCAGCCTGCTGATCGCGTGGCCCACTGCACGACGCGCCGTCCACAACAAACCAGCGGCTTGCACAACATGGAACCGGCCCGCGCCGTTGGGCGGCACACGCAGAATGACGTCTTCCACGCCGGGCAGCTTGTTGCGAATCAACGCCATCCGTTCGAGCACACCGTCTTGATGGAATGGCGACGTCTTCAACGGCTTGTCGTCGTTCAACAGCAAATACGACAAGTCGGGGCTCGCCGAAAAGAAGGCGCGTTGATGGAACGGCTGAAAGATCTGCTCTGCTTCGCGCAACCAACGGAAGCGGCGAAAGTCATCCTTTGTCAACCACGGCTCGAGCTCGCGCGCCTCTGCCTTGCTCGGCGCGCGCAGCGCTGCACGGCATGGGATGCGTTGCACCCCGACCGAACGTGGCCAACCAATCATCTGGCTCGCTTCGGTGTCACATGGGCGGAACGGGCCAGCGGGATCATCATTGAACCCCATGGGAATATTGATCGCGGCGGCATCGAAGGCAGGCCGGTAATCGACAACGTCATACAAGGTACCTAAGACGGTTGCTTCTTCCACGATGACGGTGACACCAGCGAGGCGCGCTGACACCATCAGCCAGCCTGCTGGACACGGCGTGATGCCGGCAAGCATTTTGTAGGGGAGGTGCTTTGTTGCCATGAGAGCGTCGTTTCGTTGTTGCGCCGCGACTCAGCCCGCCGCGCTGCCGACGAGTTCGGCGTTGCCCGTGGAGGCACCCTGACCGGCGTTGATTGTCTCCTGAGCCTGCTGTGAGTTACGCACGGTGGCGGTATGGGCGACGATCTCCTTCGGGTATGCACTGATCTCGCACGCTGCCTCCATCGTGATCAGACCAGACGCCACGAGGCGAGCGAGGTCCATCTCGATGGTTTGCATGCCTTCCTTTTGCGCGGTGGAAATCACGTTGCGCAACTGACGGCTCTTGCCTTCACGAATGAGGTTGCGCACAGCCTCAGTGCCCAGCAGCACTTCGTAGGCAGCCACGCGACCGCCGCCCTCCACAGGGAGCAAACGCTGACTGATCACACCCTGCAACGCGCCGGCGAGCTGGATCTGGATCTGATCGCGGCGCTCGGCGGGGAACACGTCGACGATTCGGTCGAGCGCCTGCGAGGCGTCGTTGGTGTGCAGCGTGGCGAACACCAGGTGACCCGTCTCGGCGAGCGACAGCGTGATCGAGATGCTGTCGAGGTCACGCATTTCGCCCAACAGAATCACATCAGGATCTTCACGCAATGCACTACGTAGTCCATCAGTGAAGCTGTTCACATCGGTGCCTACTTCACGCTGGTTGACCATCGCGACCTTGTGGTTGTGCACGTACTCGACCGGATCTTCAATCGTAAGAATGTGACAGGGCCGCTCTTCGTTGATGCGATCGATCATCGCCGCGAGCGTGGTGCTCTTTCCGGAACCCGTCGGGCCCACGACGAGCACGAGACCGTAGGGCTTGTTGAGCAACTCCGTCGCGGCCCACGGGGCGCCAAGCTCTTCGAGTGAGCGCACGCGGTAAGGAATGACACGGAGCGCAAGAGCAAGGTCGCCGCGCTGACGGAATGCGTTGGCTCGAAAGCGTCCGATCCCGCGAAGACCGAACGAAAAGTCAACCTGCTTGTTTTCGTGTAGCTCGTCGCGTTTGCGGTCGTCGAGGAGCGACATGACGATACGTTCGATCGTTGCTCCGTCGATTTCGTCGACCCCTTCGAACGTCACGAGGATGCCGTCGCGACGAGCCGTAGCAGGGCGGCCGACGGTGAGGTGCAAGTCGCTTGCGCCGGCCGCCACAGTTGCCTCGATGAGTGTGATAAGGGCAGGGTCTGGATGAATCATGGGACTAACCTCCGGTAGAGAGCCGCTTCCCGCGGCGATGTGAAGGACTCATGGTTATTACCTATACGGCGATCTTCGGATTGTTGATCGGCTCGTTCTTGACGGTCGTGGTCGACCGCGTACCTCGCGGCGCATCGATCGTGGCGCCGGGTTCGGCGTGCGGGGCGTGTGGGCTCGAGCTGGGTCCGCGTGACCTGGTGCCCGTGTTCAGCTGGCTTGCGCTCCGGGGAAAGTGTCGACGCTGTAAGTCCAAGATCGGCGTGGAACCACTCATTCTCGAAGTTGCGACCTCGAGTCTGTTCACAGCGTTTGCCGTGAAGTTCGATCTCAGCTGGGAACTCGGTGCATTTTGTGCGCTTGGCGCAGGACTGATCGCGTTGAGCTGGATCGATCTGCACACCAAGCGGCTGCCGCGCGAGATCATCTACGTGACCAGCGCCATCGGCATTCCGCTGCTGTGCGTGGCCGCACTCGTTCGTCACGAACCCCGGCGCATGCTGATGATGTTGCTCGGGGCCGCGATCGCTCTGTCGTTCATGGGCCTTATCTATGTACTGAGCAAAGGTGGCATGGGCGACGGTGACGTCCGTTTGTCGCCTCTGCTCGGTGCTTACCTGGGTTGGTTGAACCCAGGTTTCGTAGCCGTTGGTTTGTTTCTCGGCTTTCTGCTCGGAGCCGTCATCGGCGTCGCGCTGATGATCATCGGCAAAGCCGGACGCAAGACCGCAGTGCCGTTCGGACCGTTTCTGGCTGTGGGCACCGTTGTTGCGATCTGGGTCGGCCAGCCCGGAGTCGATTTGGTCCTGCATCGTTGATCTGCCGCCTACTCAGGCCTGAGTCTTCATGTTGTCGAGCACGCCGTACATGGCCGACACCAAAGCAACCGCGACGAAGCCGACCATGAGCCCGACCATGATGATCATGATCGGCTCGAACATCGTCGTGAACTTCTTGATACGACTCTCCAACTCGCGGTCGAAGTAGATGCTGGCCATCTCGAGCTGAGTGTCGAGCGTTCCAGTCTCCTCACCAACCTTGAACATCTGTCGCGCAGCACCCGGGAACAAGCCCGTGTCGGCGAGGGGACGCGAGAAGCCACCGCCCTCGAGCATCACGGCCTGTGCCTGCTCGAGACGTACGCGGAACACGGAGTTGCTCGTTGCCTCCGTGGTGGTCTTCAAACCCTCGGGCAATGGAACACCGGCACGGATCATCGCGCCGAGAATGCGGCAGAATCGCTCGAGGATCGCGTATTCGACAATGCCCTTGATAACTGGGATCTTGAGCACCAGCTTGTCTTTGACGATCCTGCCTTTGGGGGTTTTCGTGAGCCACAGCACCGCGCTGATCACGATCAGCAAAAGAGTGAACGGGATGTACCAGAGGTCGGTGAACAGCGACGCAAAGAACAGCAACGAACGTGTTGCCAAGGGAAGATCGGCATGCAGCTCGGCGAACAACGGCTTGAATTGCGGCAACACGTAGCCGGCGAGGATCACTACTGTGACCAGTGCCATCACCATGACGACCGCCGGATACGACAACGCCGACATCACCTTCGAGCGGGCCTCGACCTCACGCTCGAGATAACCGGCGAGACTGTCAAGCGTCTCGTCGAGTCGACCCGTGAGCTCAGCAGACTCGAGAATTCCCATGTAGTACATCGGGAAGGTCTCCGGATGAAGACGAGCCGCCGCTGACAGTGTCCCGCCGTTACGGAGTCGCTCGATCATCGCGCTCAGGGTGCGGCGAAGAGCGAGGTCCTCGGTCTCATCACCGATTGTCTCGAGTGCTTCAGTGATGGGAATGCCTGCCTTGACGAACACGGCGAGTTGACGCGTGAAATGCATCAACTCCTTCTTCTTCACCTTTGGCGTCGTGAGTTCGAAGCTCAGCGAACTGCGGTGCTCTTCAAGCTTGGTCGGAAACAGGTTCTGGCCGAGCAGGATTTGACGAGCGTCGCCAATCGTGTCGGCTTTCGTCGTTCCTTCGACGGAGCTGCCGGTTGTATCGATTGCGGCGTAGGCGAATTTTGGCATGACAGTGACTCCTAGTTGGCAAACAGCGTGCGGACGGCTTCAGGGATAGTGGTGACATCGGACTCGACGAGGGCCATGGCTTCGCGCAACATGGTGCGCATTCCTTGGGCGACAGCAAGGCGACGCAGTTCTTCGGTGGTGGCCCAACCAACGATGAGACGACGCAGCTCGGGTGTGATGCGTAGCAACTCATACACGCCGATGCGGTCCCGATAGCCAGTGTTGGCACAGTAGTTACATCCGGCGCCGTGGAAGAACTGGGTCTTGTCGCTCCCACCGCTGTGCTGACGGAAGACGGCAAGCTCGTCGGCTCCTGGCGTGTACGGCTCCTTGCATGAGTCACAGATGCGGCGCAGCAAGCGCTGTCCGATGACACCCACAACCGATGACGCAATGAGGAATGCCTCAATGCCCATGTCGAGGAAACGGTGCAGCGCCGCAACAGCGTCGGTGCCGTGAAGGGAGCTGAGCACGAAGTGACCGGTGAGCGCGCTCTGGATCGCGATACGTGCAGTATCGGCGTCTCGGATCTCACCAACGAGAATCACATCGGGGTCTTGACGAAGAATGGCCTTGAGTCCGGTCGCAAAGGTGATGCCGGCCTGCTCGTTGGTCTGGATCTGGTTGATGCCGGGGAAGATGTACTCCACCGGATCCTCCACAGTCGTCACGTTCTTACCGCTGGAGTTGATCTCCTGCAGCGTGGCGTACAGGGTGGTGGTTTTGCCAGCACCGGTTGGGCCTGCGCAGATCACCATTCCGAAGGGTGCGTGCACCATCTTCGAATATTGCAGGTACGTGTCGCGCGGGAAGCCGAGTTCGGCGAGGCCGATCATCGAGCGACCCTTGTCGAGAATTCGCATGACGATCTTCTCGCCGAACACCGTTGCCACGCTGGCGACACGAACGTCGACATCCTTACCATCGATCGAGGTGGAGAACTGACCGTCCTGCGGGCGTCGACGTTCGACGATGTTCATGCCGCTCATGATCTTTAGGCGGCTTGTCAGCGCAGCATGGACGCCGAGCGGAATATTGAACACCTCGACGAGTTCGCCGTCGATGCGGAACCGGATACGGAGTCGGTCGTCGAGCGGCTCGACGTGAATGTCGCTCGCGCGGTCACGCATGGCCTGTCCGACGATGCGGTTCACAAGTTGGACAATGGGTGCCTGATCGTCGAGATTGATCTCACCGGCTTGCGCCAGCATTCTCTGCTGATCCTCTGGGATGTCGAAGGCTTTGACAAGACGGTCGACATCGGCATCTGCACGAAGAATGCTGTCGATGAAGGTGCGCACGGTCGCCGGGTCGCCAACGAACCAGCGCAGAGGGCGTTGTGCGGCAGCCTCGACAGCAGTTCGCCGATACGGCGAAGGGTCAGCAGACAACACAATGAGTGTGTCGCCATCGAGAGCGACGGGAATCACTTGGTGGGCTCGGATGACTGTTTCCGGGATCAGATTGACAACCGCAACGTCGAGTTCGATGCCCTTCGTATCAGCTGCGGGAATGTCGAGCACCTGCCCCACAGCGAGCGCTATTTCTTGCCGACCAGCGCCGAATCGACCGAGCGCGATATCACCGAACTGAAGGAGGTCGCCGTTGGCGACCTGCAGACACGTAGCGAGCGCATCCGACGTGAGTTGTCCAGTGTCAACAAGGATCTGTCCGACCTGCAAGCACTCGGCAGCGCTCTCACCGACAAACACGGCTGCGGGCGCGAAAGCACCGACTGCCGGTGCCGCAGCTTCTTTGGTGGGTTTGAATAGTGCCATCAGTCCTTCTCCGCAAGAGGGTGATCATTTGAAGTTGAGAAACGTCGCGTTACCACGACGACAGTGCTGACTCCGACGAGTTCATGTCCGAGCCGTTGCTCGTGCCGTTGCCATCTGCCCTCGTCGAACCATTTCGGTCCGCCTCGACGGCGTTGTTGCGCTGAGCCGTTACCGAAGCGTTCGGATCTTCCCGCCGAACGAATTGACTCGGATCGAGCTCGATGAGCGCGCGCTCGATCTCCTCAAGCCGTTCGAGTTGAACGGCTGTACTGACATCCATGAATGTTTCGGTAAGCGTCGCCTCGACCTCGGCCATACGAACGTTGACCTTGTCGAACTGCTCGCCGGTACTCGTGCCAACGCGCTCGAGTTCGATGCGTACAAGCATCGCCTCACCCACAGCGCTCGACATCTGCTCGCGCAGTGCCGCGATTGCATCCGTGTCGACCTTGGCAACGTGTTGGGCCATGTCGTCGAGGCGCGCCAGAACGTCGTAGTTGTTGTTCTCGAGCTCGATGACTCGTTGCGAGAGCGCAACGATCGCTTCGTCGATGCCACCACTGATCCGACCGATGGTCGCTTCGACTGCCGCCAGGCGAGTACCGGTGTGCTCATTGACTCGTTCTTCCATGGCGAGCATGCGGTCAACGACGCGAGTGTCGTTTTCTTCGATGCGACGCCCGAAGGTTGCGGACTGGTCGACGACGTACTGGCGCATCGCACCCATCGACTCATCGAGGCGCTGACTCACTGCCATCGTGCGCTCATCGAGGTTGGTGTTCAATGCGCGGCCAGAGTCTTCAAGGCGCTTGCCCAGCGTGACCGTCGTGTCGTTGACGTGCTGAACGAGTGCCGATGACTGTTCGTCGAATCGTCGGGCAGCCTTCTGCAGTTCCTCGATGCGGCTCGCCATGAGTTCGGTAGTGCGCTCGAAGCGATCCTGCAACGGCGCGGAGGCAGCCTCGATCTGTGCCGGCACAGCGAGCGCAAGATCTCCCGTGACCCGCTCAAGGCGTCCTTCTACTTCGCTGAATCGCCAGTGCTGGTTCGCCGCAAACTCTGTGAGTCGCTCCTCGACTGCAGCCTGCAGGGCGCGGTCATAGTGGTCGTTTGCCTGCTGAGCTCGATCGAGATCGGCGCGGAGATGGTCGATCTGCTCTTGGAAGTGCGAAACCAATTGCGCCCGACCCGCTTCGCCAGCCTGCTGAACGGCGTCGGCACGTGCGGCCATAGCGCCGAAGTATCGAGTGAGCTGGTGTTCGACGGCAGCCAGAATTGCGCTCGCTGTGGCGTCTCCACCCGCAATCGGGGCGGAGGCAAGCGATGTTACCGTTGTGCCGTTCGCTGCCGCAGGGGGTGCGCCGCCGTGCCCGAAGTCCGTGGGATCGTTCGAGCTGTCTGAGTATTGTTGCCTCGCCACGACCTATGAATCGGCAAGTTTGCCGCAATCTTGAGAAACATTCGGCACTTTCGAGCAGCGCCATCGGCGCCTGCAGATGGCCGAGAAACGAGAACGTCTCGCAAATGGCAGGCATCCGCGAACGGGCCCACGCTGAGGTCATCCACGAGATCAAGCGGCTGGCCCGCGACCAACTCGCCGTCACCGGAGCTCCAGGCCTCTCGCTACGGGCGATTTCGTGAGAACTCGGCATGGTGAGTTCGGCCATCTAGCGCTACTTCCCTCAGTCGTGACGATCTGCTCACGGCGCTGATCGTTGACGCATACGACTCGATTGGACGCGCCGCACAACACGCCGACGCCAGCGTCATCAGCCGTGATCCCCTCGAACGCTGGCACGCAGTGGGGTCGTGGCCTATAGCTGGGCTGGCGCCAATGCAGCGGAGTACGCACTGATCTTCGGT